>JAUUPT010000046.1 GCA_030843315.1 Bacteroidaceae bacterium
TACAGAAATAAGGTGAAAAGGTGAAACCACTTACAAAATCTCTTAAACGTAACAATTCACACGAAACACCCTACGGCACAGATAAATATAATCAATAAAGAGCCTAAAAAAACAACTTTAATATTGTACATTTGAAATATATTCAATATCTTTGTTGCATAAAATAATCAATAATATCTGTTATATTATCATATAATATAACAACTCCATTAAACGAAAAAAAATATGAAGAGTAGAAGAATTCATCTTTCCAGCGTTCTTCCAATGTTAGTATTGGGAACACTCTTTGTTCTTTCGGCATGCGAAGACAACAAAAATCTTTACAATCCCGAGAGAGTTCAAGAGGAAGCTAAAAAGGATTTCCCCGTGAAGAACATTGATCCGAACCAGACTTGGGAAACAAGTGCTGTATGCAACGCCTCTGTTTCAGTGAATGAAAAAGAAGGTGAAACTTATACGATTAAAGTTTATACCTCGAATCCTTACAACACCAACAATAGTGATGCTTTCCTGCTTGCCAAAACAACCGTAGCGAATGGCAAAACAGCAAATTTCAAATTCGATCTTCCCGCAGCATTGCAATATGTGTATGTAATGAAGGTAAATAGCAAAGGATATAGTTCGGCTATACCGGTAGCGGTAGAAAACGGGAATATGAAAGTAGCGTTCGGAAGAGAAGGTACAGAGACGAGGATGGCGACAACAAGAGGCATATCTTCTATTGTTAATTTCACTGCACCAGACGTTACTGATTTAACCATGTTCCCTACAAAAGAGAGTATTTCAGGATACTCTGATTATCCTACAAATGATTACACAAATGAGCAAGGGAATTATATTATAACTTCTACTTATAACAAAATTAATTACCAAGGAAATGGAGGAGGAGTTTATATCTATGGCGATGTAACACTTACATCTTTATACCTTGGTGGTAATTGTAAACTGTTTATATTACCAAATAGTTCTTTGACTTTGAGCAATGGAGGATATTCATTATCACAAAGCGGCTCAATGATCAGTATCGGAACTAACGCGACATTAAATGTAAAAAGCGGAACACTACAAGTTTCTAATGCTACCATTTATAATTTAGGAACAATAAATGCAAATGCAATAGAAGCAGCAGGGTCTGGCTATATATATAATAGTGGAACCCTTAATATTGACACTAAAGTAAATGTTGCAAATTGGGCTTCTCTTTTGGTGAATGAAGGAACAATAACTGCAACTTCATTTGAAACACAGGGGTCAAGTTCTTTTTACAATAGTGGAAATGTCACTATATCAAAAGAGTCGTTCCTAAGTAGTACCGATCAAAAGTGGGAAAACCAGGGATACTTCAGAACCGGTACAATGAAAATAGTAGCCACAAGCTCCAAACTATTAACAGCTTGCCAATTATATGTTGACGAATTATTTGATATAAGCACTTCTGATAGCCCCAGCAATCTTTTCAGTGTAGAAGGAGGATCTTATGTACAATGCGGAAGCCTATACATGAATAATGCAAGAGTGAGTTTAGGAGGAAAGGCTTTCTTTAACGTATTAGGCACTGCTAAATACGGTTATAATCCCGGTGGCTTTTATGGCGCAACCGACGTATTTGCTTTATTAAAAATAGGTGAAGCAATCCAGGAGCATCCTAATAATAGATATGCTATTGGTTATCAAGGCAATCTTTATATAGCTTGTGACAATCACTTTGAGCAAGGCAATGACGGAGGTGCAAATGGCGTTTTCATCATATTTGCAGGAAAAGCACAAATTGTTGGTGCCAACAATGCTGATATAGAGATTCCCAATAGCAAATGTAATCCTGGCTACCAAGGAACTAGCGACGATGGTGGAGGCAATGACGATACTCCCCTATCATACACCTACGCTTTTGAGGATATGAATAAAAGTAGAGGAGACTACGACTTCAATGACGTAGTACTATACGTTACAACTCCTTATGGAGAAGCTGGTAACAAAGCAATAGATATCACCTTAAAAGCTGCCGGAGCAACCAAAAAGCTGTCAGTATCCTTCAACAACAGAGAAAGCGGAAGTAGTCAACTTCTGTTTGAAGATGTGCATGCAGCTTTGGGAGTATCAGCAGGCACAATTACCAATACGGGTGAAGAGACAGAATCGGGAACTCCTAAAACAGTTACAGTTGAGGTCAGTGATAATTTCAACTTGACAGAACATGGTGATTTCTACATCTTTGATGGGAAAGACAGAGTAGTACATATTCCTAATTTCACAGATGGCTTTAAGAATGGGAATGTCCCCTATGCCATCCGTGTAGCAAGTGCAACTTGGAAATGGCCAAAAGAAAGAATCAGCATCGCAGATGCTTATGAAGGTTTTTCAACATGGGCAGGGAATGCTTTAGAGGAAACAACTTGGTATAATAACTCTGTAAGCGGAAACGTAGTTGAGTAATAAAGCAAATTAAAACCAATCTTCGGGCTGCGAAATCATTGAATTTCGCAGCCCATTTTTTATTCATACACTTTCAACTAAAACATCATCTCCCTTTCCCTTATCCTCTCTTCTGCATTTTTTTACTTAAAAACCTCCCGCCATCCGTTTTCTTTTGCTATTTTTGCATTTTGTAATCTTCAGATGAGAGATGAAAACAGAACCAACAACATATAACTTGCTAAATGCCATCTCGTTTCCCGAAGACCTGCGTCGGCTTAGTGTAGACCAACTTCCGGAAGTTTGTAATGAATTGAGGCAAGACATTATAAAAGAAGTTTCGTGCAACCCCGGGCACTTTGCTGCCAGTTTGGGAACCGTAGAGCTAACCGTAGCCCTGCACTACGTATTCAACACCCCTTACGACCGCATCGTGTGGGACGTAGGCCATCAGGCATACGGCCACAAGATACTGACCGGCCGGCGCGAAGCCTTCTCCACCAACCGTAAGTTCAAAGGCATCCGCCCCTTTCCTTCGCCTGCCGAAAGCGATTATGACACCTTCACCTGCGGACACGCCTCCAACTCCATCTCAGCCGCGCTGGGCATGGCAGTAGCCGCCGCCGAGAAAGGTGAGAACGACCGCCACGTGGTAGCCGTGATAGGAGACGGAAGCATGAGCGGCGGACTGGCATTCGAAGGGCTGAATAACGCCTCATCCACCCCCAACAACCTGCTCATTATCCTCAATGACAATGACATGGCGATAGACCGCAGCGTGGGTGGCATGAAGCAATACCTCTTCAACCTGACCACCAGCAACCGATACAATCAGCTGCGCTTCAAGACTTCCAGACTGCTATTCAAGATGGGCGTCCTGAACGAAGACCGCCGTAAAGCGCTGATCCGCTTTGCCAACAGTCTGAAGTCCATGGCAGCCCAGCAGCAGAACATATTCGAAGGGATGAATATCCGTTACTTCGGCCCCGTCGACGGACACAATGTGAAAAACATCGCCCGCATCCTGCGTGATATCAAGGATATGCAAGGCCCGAAAATTCTGCACCTGCACACCATCAAAGGCAAAGGCTTCGAACCTGCCGAAAAGAATCCGGGCATCTGGCATGCACCGGGCATCTTCAATCCCGAAACCGGCAAGCGCATCAAGGCAGACACCAGCAACCTGCCTCCCCTCTTTCAGGATGTATTTGGCGAAACGCTGGTAGAACTGGCAGAACAAAATCCGAGAATCGTCGGCGTCACTCCCGCCATGCCCACCGGCTGCTCCATGAACAAACTGATGGACCTGATGCCCGACCGCGCTTTCGACGTAGGCATTGCCGAAGGACACGCCGCCACCTTCTCCGGTGGTATGGCAAAAGAGGGTATGCAGCCTTTCTGCAACATCTACTCTTCCTTTATGCAACGCGCCTACGACAACGTGATTCACGACATCGCCATCCTTCGGCTACCCGTTGTCCTCTGTCTGGACCGTGCGGGACTGGTAGGCGAAGACGGCCCGACGCATCACGGCGTATTCGACCTGGCCTACTTCCGCCCCATCCCCAACCTGACGATATCTTCCCCGATGAACGAGCACGAACTGCGCCGCTTGATGTACACGGCTCAACTGCCGGACAAAGGCCCGTTCGTCATTCGCTATCCCCGCGGACGCGGCGTATTGCTGGACTGGAAATGTCCGCTGGAAGAAATTCCCGTAGGCAAGGGCCGCAAGTTGAAGGACGGTAAAGACCTGGCTGTCATCACCCTGGGTCCGATAGGCAACCTGGCTGCGCGTGCCATTGAACGTGCGGAACAAGAAAAGGGAATCTCCATCGCCCACTACGACTTGCGCTTCCTCAAGCCGCTGGACGAAGAGTTGCTTCACGAAGCAGGCCGTAACTTCCACCGCATCCTCACTATCGAAGACGGTATCCGCCAAGGAGGTATGGGCAGCGCCGTATTGGAATTTATGGCGGATAACGGCTATACCCCACGGGTACAACGCATCGGCGTGCCCGACACCTTTATAGAACATGGTACGGTTCAAGAACTGTATCATCTTTGCGGAATGGATGAAGAAGGAATTTTCAATCAATTGACGATTGACAATTGATAATTGACAATTATGAAAATAATCATTGCCGGTGCCGGCGCAGTAGGCACACATTTGGCTAAATTGTTGTCCCGCGAGAAACAGGACATCATTTTAATGGACGACAACGAGGAAAAGTTGAGCACACTCAGTTCCAACTTCGACTTGATGACGGTTGCAGCATCTCCTACCTCCATCAAAGGATTGAAAGAAGTAGGGGTGAGAGAAGCCGAATTGTTCATAGCCGTCACTCCCGACGAAAGTCGGAACATGACTGCCTGTATGCTTGCCAACAACCTCGGAGCGCAAAAGACCGTAGCCCGCATCGACAATTACGAATACCTGCTGCCCAAGAACAAGGAGTTCTTCCAGAAGTTGGGCGTAGACTCACTGATTTACCCCGAAATGCTGGCTGCCAAGGAGATTGTATCTTCCATCCGCATGAGCTGGGTGCGCCAGTGGTGGGAGTTCTGTGGCGGAGCCTTGATACTGATAGGTACCAAGATGCGCGAGAAAGCAGAAATCCTGGATATCCCCCTCTGCCAGTTGGGAGAGCCCGAGTTGCCCTACCATGTGGTAGCCATCAAGCGCGGCAGCGAGACGCTGATTCCGCGAGGCGATGATGTCATCAAACTGCACGACATCGTTTACTTCACCACCACCCGGAAATACGTTCCCTACATCCGCAAGATAGCCGGTAAGGAAGACTATGCCGACGTACGCAACGTAATGATTATGGGCGGAAGCCGCATCGGCGTGCGTACCGCACAATACGTGCCCGACTATATGCAGGTGAAGATTGTGGACAACGACCTGAACCGCTGCAACCGCCTGACCGAGTTGCTGGACGACCGCACCATGATTATCAACGGCGACGGACGCGATATGGATCTGCTGGTAGAAGAAGGTTTGAAGAACACGGAAGCTTTCGTTGCCCTGACCGGCAATTCGGAGACTAACATCCTCTCCTGCCTCGCCGCCAAGCGTATGGGTGTCAGCAAGACCGTGGCGGAAGTAGAAAACATCGACTATATAGGTATGGCGGAAAGCCTCGACATCGGCACCGTCATCAACAAAAAGATGATTGCCGCCAGCCACATCTATCAGATGATGCTGGATGCAGACGTCAGCAACGTGAAATGCCTTACCTTTGCCAACGCAGATGTAGCCGAATTTACCGTGAAAGCCGGTTCCAAGATAACCAAGCATCCGGTGAAAGACCTCGGGCTGCCGAAAGGAACTACCATCGGCGGACTGATTCGCCAGGGAGAAGGTGTAGTGGTAATGGGTAACACACAGATACAACCGGGCGACCACGTGGTGGTATTCTGTCTGAATATGATGATAAAGAAAATCGAGAAATACTTTAGTTAATTGACAGATGATTAACTTCAAGACAATCATACGGATTATCGGTGTTCTGCTATTACTGGAGACAGTGATGTTTTTCGCCTGCTCCGGGGTATCCTACTACTACGGTGAGGGCGATATGCTGGACTTCTGGAAAGCAGGAGGCATCACCGCAGGAGTCGGTCTGCTGTTGGCTGCTATTGGCAAGGGGGGTGATAAGGTACTGACACGCCGTGACGGATACGTATTGGTCAGCCTGGCGTGGGTGGCATTCTCACTCTTCGGCATGCTGCCTTTCTACATTGGCGGATACATTCCGAATGTCACCGATGCTTTCTTTGAAACCATGTCCGGCTTCAGCAGCACAGGCGCTACCATTCTGAACAACATTGAATCGCTGCCCCACGGAATACTGTTCTGGCGTAGCATGACGCAATGGATTGGCGGCTTGGGAATCATCATGTTTACCATTGCCATACTTCCTATCTTCGGCGTCAGCGGCTTGCAGGTATTTGCTGCCGAAGCCAGCGGGCCCACGCACGACAAAGTGCATCCCCGCATCGGTATCACCGCCAAATGGATATGGAGTATCTACGCCGGTATCACCGGCATCCTCGTAGCCTTGCTGATGTTGGGCGGTATGAACTGGTTCGACAGTGTGTGCCATGCTTTTGCAACTACCGGCACGGGAGGTTTCTCTACCAAGCAAGCCAGCGTAGCCTATTACAATTCGCCCTATATAGAATATGTGATCTCCGTTTTCATGTTTATTTCCGGTATCAACTTCACCTTATTATTACTGTTCGTCAACCGGAAATTCAAGAAGTTCATCGGTAACGCGGAACTGAAATGGTATTTCGGTTCGGTGGTATTCTTCACCACCCTTATCGCCATTATACTTTATTATACCAGCTCGATGGGAGCCGAAGAATCTTTCCGCAAGTCCCTGTTCCAAGTTATTTCCCTGCACACATCCACCGGTTTTGCTACGGACGACTATATGACATGGACACCCGTTCTTTGGGGATTATTCACCATCATCATGTTGATGGGAGCTTGTGCCGGCAGCACCACGGGCGGATTGAAGTGTATCCGTATGGTTATCCTCACCAAGGTATCACGGAATGAGTTCAAGCACATTCTGCATCCCAATGCCGTACTTCCGGTAAGAGTTAACAAGCAAGTGATTTCCCCCTCTATCGTCTCCACGGTTCTGGCTTTCTGCTTCCTTTATATAGTTATCATAACTATCAGTGTATTATTGATGTCGGCTATGGGAGTCGGCTTTGAAGAATCCATCGGTTGCGTGGTCTCCAGTATCGGTAATATGGGCCCTGGCCTGGGAGATACAGGGCCGGCTTACTCTTGGAATGCGTTGCCCGCTATGGCTAAATGGCTGCTTGCATTCCTGATGCTACTGGGCCGCCTGGAACTGTTCACCGTACTGCTACTTTTCACCCCCGATTTCTGGAAACGGAATTGATTTAGGATAAAAAGTGTAAAAATAATCATTTTTTGTTATCCCGGGATAGCAAGAAGAAGGATAGTTGTTTTATCTTTGCAGCCTCAAAAAGAGATTTGTGGTATGAAGCAATGCATTAAATATGGTATATTCATCATACTCGCAGCCTTACTGCACAACGGTGCAATAGAAGCCGCGAGCTTTTCATGCACTTCTGCCGACAATAAGACCGAATGCAGCATTTCATCACAAACTCCTATCGCACAACAGGCTATCCGTAACTTTTATGACTTGCTGGCGTCAGTTTCGCTCTGCCTGGAGCACTTAGACAACACACAAGTCCCCACCGACAAAAGCATATTCCGACGTATCTACATCTACAAGATGCAGCAACATGCCTATGCTCCGGAGTGCGACCGCCTGTTGTACCTATCACCCCACCCCATGCCCGATGCCAACTACTACGTGTATGGGCTGAGAAAGATTATCATTTAACAGAGGAAGGCAGGCCTAGCCGCTTGCTCCCCACCCCGCCGGACAGCAATTCAGAGGTATTGTCTTCCGGTGTGATGTTTCTATTATTATATATCTAAAATCTTATCAGATTTATGAACTTTACTTTGTTAGTGGTCGTCCTGTTGACGGCAATCGCTTTCGTGGGTATCGTCATCGCGCTTTCCAATGCGATAGCTCCCCGTTCGTACAATCCGCAGAAGATGGAGCCGTACGAGTGCGGTATCCCTACCCGCGGTAAATCGTGGATGCAATTCCGAGTAGGTTACTATCTATTTGCCATCTTGTTCCTGATGTTCGAGGTGGAGACGGTATTCCTGTTTCCCTGGGCGGTCATCACCCGCGAACTGGGTGTAGCGGGACTTTTCAGTATTTTATTCTTCCTGATTATATTGGTTCTGGGCCTTGCATACGCCTGGAGGAAAGGAGCTTTGGAATGGAAATAACGAAGAAACCGAAAATAAAATCTATCCCTTATGAGGAGTTTATCGACAACGAGACGTTGGAGAAACTGGTTCGGGAACTCAACGCAGGAGGTGCCAATGTGGCTCTCGGCGTACTGGACGATTTCGTCAACTGGGGACGCAGCAATTCATTGTGGCCCCTTACGTTTGCAACCAGCTGTTGCGGTATCGAATTTATGGCCCTTGGTGCAGCCCGCTACGACATGGCGCGCTTCGGGTTCGAAGTAGCCCGTGCCAGTCCGCGCCAGGCAGATATGATTATGGTTTGCGGAACAATTACCAATAAGATGGCTCCTGTGCTGAAGCGTCTTTACGACCAGATGCCCGACCCGAAGTATGTGGTGGCCGTAGGCGGTTGTGCCGTCAGCGGAGGCCCGTTCAAGAAATCCTACCATGTGCTGAATGGGGTGGATAAGATTCTGCCGGTAGATGTATATATCCCCGGCTGCCCGCCGCGCCCCGAGGCATTCTATTACGGAATGATGCAGTTGCAACGCAAGGTGAAGATAGAGAAATACTTTGGCGGAGTGAACCGACAGGAAGAGAAACCGAAAGAAGAAGAATGATGAATATGGATATAAGATATATAGAACCCGCGGCTTTGCACACCGAAATGCTGCGCCTGCGGCAAGAAGAACAGATGGACTTCCTGGAATGCCTGAGCGGCATGGACTGGGGAGAACCGGATGCAGAGAAAGATACGCCGGATACGCCGAGAGGATTGGGTGTGGTCTATCTGCTGGAATCTACCGCCACCGGGAAACGGGCAGCCGTGCGCACCGCCACCCTGAACCGCGAATGCCCCGAACTTCCCTCCGTCAGCGACATCTGGAAGGCAGCCGACTTCAACGAACGCGAAGTGTACGACTTCTACGGCATTGTCTTCATCGGCCATCCCGATATGCGCCGCCTCTACTTGCGCAACGACTGGGTGGGCTACCCACTGCGCAAGGACGACGATCCCGAAGCACAGAACCCGCTGCGCATGGACAACGAAGAAACCATCGATACCACCACCGAGTTGAAGCTGAACCCCGACGGTACCGTCAAAAACAAGGAAATGCTACTCTTCGGTGACGATGAATATGTAGTGAACATCGGCCCCCAGCACCCTGCAACGCACGGCGTGATGCGCTTCCGCGTATCATTGGAAGGCGAGAACATCGACAAGATAGACGCCAACTGCGGCTACATCCACCGGGGCATCGAGAAGATGTGCGAAAGCCTCACCTACCCGCAGACTCTGGCACTGACCGACCGCCTGGACTACCTGGGTGCACATCAGAACCGCCATGCCCTATGTATGTGTATCGAAAAAGCCATGGGCGTAGAAGTGAGCGAGCGCGTGCAATACATCCGCACCATCATGGACGAGTTGCAACGCATCGACTCCCACCTGCTGTTCTACTCCTGCCTCGCCATGGACTTAGGCGCCCTGACCGCCTTCTTCTACGGCTTCCGCGAACGCGAGAAGATACTCGACATCTTCGAGGAAACCTGCGGCGGACGCCTCATCATGAACTACAACACCATCGGCGGCGTGCAGGCGGACATCGCTCCCGGCTTCGTAAAGAAGGTGAAGGAGTTCATCCCCTACCTGCGGGGCATCTTGCACGAGTATCACGAAGTATTCACCGGAAATATCATCGCGCAGCAACGTCTGAAAGGCGTAGGCGTGCTCTCACTGGAAGATGCCATTGCCTTTGGCGCCACCGGAGGCACAGGACGTGCCAGCGGTTGGGCGTGCGACGTTCGCAAGCGTATGTCATACGGCGTATATAATAAGGTGGACTTCAAAGAGATTGTCCGCACCGAAGGCGACTCCTGGGCACGCTACCTCGTCCGCATGGACGAAATACTGGAGAGCCTCAAGATTATCGAGCAGTTGATAGACAACATCCCCGAAGGCGCCTACCAGGAGAAGATGAAGCCGATTATCCGCGTGCCGGAAGGCACTTACTATGCTGCCGTGGAAGGCAGCCGCGGCGAGTTCGGCGTCTTCCTCGAAAGCCACGGCGACAAGACGCCCTACCGCCTGCATTTCCGCTCCACGGGATTGCCGCTGGTATCGGTGGTAGACACCATCTCGCGCGGGGCAAAGATTGCCGACCTGATTGCCATTGGCGGAACATTGGATTATGTAGTACCAGATATTGATAGATAATATGTTTGACTTTAGTATAGTAACCAACTGGATTCACCAGACACTGACTTCCCTCATGCCGGAAGGTCTGGCGATATTCCTCGAATGTGTGGTGATAGGTGTATGCATCATCCTGATGTACGCCGTGCTCGCCATTATCCTGATTTACATGGAGCGCAAGATATGCGCCTTCTTCCAATGCCGCCTCGGTCCGATGCGTGTAGGGAAATGGGGATTGCTCCAAGTGCCCTGCGACGTCATCAAGATGCTGACGAAGGAAATCATCGACCTGAAGTTCTCTGACCGCTTCCTTTATTACCTGGCGCCATTCATGGTGATTATCGCTTCGTTCCTTACGTTCGCCTGCCTGCCCGTCAGCAAAGGGCTGGAAGTGCTGGACTTCAATGTAGGCGTGTTCTTCCTGCTGGCAGCATCGAGCATCGGTGTGGTAGGTATCTTGCTGGCAGGATGGAGTTCCAACAATAAATTCTCACTGATCGGCGCTATGCGTAGTGGTGCACAAATCATCAGTTACGAACTGTCCTGCGGACTGAGCATACTGACGATGGTAGTGCTGATGGGAACCATGCAGTTCTCCGAGATTGTGGAAGGACAAGCCGACGGCTGGTTCATCTTCAAAGGACACATCCCCGCACTGATTGCTTTCATCATCTACCTCATAGCCGGAAACGCAGAGACCAACCGCGGTCCTTTCGACTTGCCGGAAGCAGAAAGTGAGTTGACCGCCGGATATCATACGGAATACTCCGGTATGGGCTTCGGCTTCTTCTACCTGGCGGAGTATCTGAATCTGTTTATCGTAGCCAGCGTGGCAGCCACTATCTTCCTGGGAGGCTGGATGCCGTTCCACATCGTAGGGTTGGACGGTTTCAATGCGGTGATGGACTATATCCCCGGCTTCGTATGGTTCTTCGGAAAGGCGTTCTTCGTGGTGTTCCTGCTGATGTGGATTAAGTGGACGTTCCCCCGCCTGCGCATTGACCAAATACTGAACCTGGAATGGAAGTACCTGGTGCCTATCAGCATGGTGAACTTGATATTAATGGTATTAATCGTAGTCTTCGGGCTACATTTCTAAAGGATGAACAAGATGGAAAAAGAACATAACTCCTATTTCGGCGGCCTCATCCACGGCATCGGCTCCCTGCTGACAGGTATGAAAACCACCATGACCGTATTCTGCCGCAAGAAGACTACCGAACAATATCCCGAGAACCGTGCGACCCTGAAACTGTCCGACCGCTTCCGTGGCACACTAACCATGCCCCATAACGAGCAGAACGAACATCACTGCATTGCCTGCGGACTCTGCCAGATGGCTTGTCCCAACGACACCATCCGCGTGGTGAGTGAACAGATAGAGACGGAAGACGGCAAGAAGAAGAAAATACTGGCAAAGTACGAGTACGACCTCGGCTCGTGCATGTTCTGCCAACTCTGTGTCAATGCCTGCCCGCACGATGCCATCACGTTCGACCAGAACTTTGAGCATGCGGTCTTCGACCGGACAAAGCTGGTGCTGACGCTGAATCATCCGGGTAGCCGGGTGGAAGAGAAAAAGAAACCAGCCGCTCCCCAAGACGCGACGACAAAGTAATTTGTAATTAGTAACTTGTAATTAAACAACATGGAAATAAATCTTGAAACAGTAGTATTCTACTTCCTTGCGGCTTTCATTACCGTATTCTCCATTCTGACGGTGACTACCAGCCGTATGGTGCGTTCGGCTACCTACCTGCTGTTCGTACTGTTCGGCACGGCGGGCATCTACTTCCTGCTGGGATACACCTTCCTGGGTTCCGTACAGATTATGGTCTATGCCGGCGGCATCGTCGTGCTCTACGTATTCTCCATCCTGCTGACCAGTGGTGAAGGTGACGTCGTTGCCAAGCTGAAGCGCAGCCGGTTCCTCGCCGGATTTGGAGCCACTGCGGGCGGAGCCCTCATTGTATTATTCATCACCCTGAAACATAAGTTCATCGCCACCACTGATGTAGAGCCGTTGGAAGTCAACATCAAGACCATCGGCTATCACATGCTGAGCGGTGAGAAGTATGGCTATCTGCTCCCCTTTGAAGCTGTCAGCATTTTGCTGCTGGCATGTATCGTCGGCGGATTGCTCATTGCCCGTAAGAGATAATAAAAAAACATATCATTATGATACACATGGAATATTATCTGATAGTCTCGGCTATCATGTTTTTCGCCGGCATCTACGGGTTCTTTACCCGCCGCAACACGTTGGCGATATTGATTTCAATCGAGTTGATACTGAATGCAACGGACATCAACTTCGCGGTATTCAACCGTTTTCTGTTCCCCGGCGGACTGGAAGGCTATTTCTTCTCCCTGTTCTCCATCGCCATTTCGGCAGCAGAGACGGCAGTAGCCATCGCCATCATGATTAACATCTACCGCAATATCCGTAGCATCCAGGTGAACAAGCTGAACGACATGAAATGGTAGCCGGCGTAGCGCCGGAGCAAAAGTCGCCAAGCGATATTTCTTGAATAATAACAGATAAACATAGTATATATGGAATATACAATTCTAATCCTTCTCCTTCCCTTCTTCTCCTTCCTGATACTGGGACTGGGAGGCAAGTGGATGTCGCACCGCACCGCCGGGCTCATCGGCACCGCGGTGCTGGGCGTGGTTGCTGTACTCTCCTACCTCACTGCGGGACTGTACTTTAGCGCCCCCCGACTGGTGGACGGAACGTATGCCACACTGATGCCTTATAACTTCACGTGGCTACCCTTCACCCCGTCGCTCAGTATCGACATGGGCATTCTGCTCGACCCTATTTCGGTGATGATGCTGATTGTCATCAGTACCGTCTCGTTCATGGTACACATCTACTCCTTCGGCTACATGAAGGGAGAGCGGGGATTTCAGCGCTATTATGCCTTCCTTAGCCTCTTCACCATGTCCATGCTGGGGCTGGTAGTAGCTACCAACATCTTCCAGATGTATCTATTCTGGGAGTTGGTGGGTGTATCTTCCTATCTGCTGATAGGTTTTTACTACACCAAACCGGCTGCCATTGCCGCCAGCAAAAAGGCGTTCATCGTCACCCGCTTTGCCGATTTGGGCTTTCTGATAGGTATCCTGGTTTACGGCTACTATGCCGGAACTTATACTTTCCACCCCAGTGAAATGGCGCTGCTGAAAGGTGGTGCCGCCATGATTCCGTTGGCACTGGGACTGATGTTCATCGGTGGTGCCGGAAAGAGTGCCATGTTCCCGTTGCACATCTGGTTGCCGGATGCAATGGAAGGTCCTACCCCGGTCAGTGCACTGATTCATGCTGCCACGATGGTGGTGGCAGGTGTCTACCTGGTGGCGCGGATGTTTCCGCTGTTTATAGAGTATGCACCCGGCGTATTGCACATCATAGCCTATGTAGGAGCATTTACCGCTTTCTATGCCGCCACGGTGGCTTGTGTGCAGAGCGATATCAAGCGGGTACTGGCATTCTCCACTATTTCGCAGATTGGCTTTATGATGGTGGCACTCGGCGTATGTACATCCACCGACCCGCATCACGGCGGACTGGGTTATATGGCAGGTATGTACCATCTGTTCACCCACGCCATGTTCAAGGCACTGCTCTTCCTGGGGGCAGGTAGCATTATCCATGCGGTACATAGCAACGAAATGTCTGCCATGGGCGGGCTGCGGAAGTATATGCCTGTCACGCACATCACCTTCCTCATCGCTTGCCTTGCCATCTCAGGCATTCCGCCGTTCTCCGGCTTCTTCTCCAAAGACGAGATACTGACGGCATGCTTCCAGTTCAGCCCGGCGATGGGATGGATTATGACGGTAATTGCAGCCATGACGGCATTCTATATGTTCCGCCTCTACTACGGTATCTTTTGGGGGGGCGTAGCGCCCCGGCAAAAGTCGACAAGCGATGGAAGCCATGAACATACCCCCCACGAAAGTCCGCTTGCCATGACCTTCCCCCTGATGTTCCTCGCAGCTATCACAGTGGTAGGTGGTTGGCAGTTCGTCCTTCCCTTCGGACACTTCATCAGTGCCAACGGCACGGCTTACGATATTCATCTCGATTGGGCAGTGGCAGGCACCAGCATTGTGGTAGCCGCTGCCTCTATCGCGATGGCCACCTGGATGTATGCAGGCAGCAAGCAACCCGTTGCCAATGCACTGTCCCGCCGCTTCCACGGTCTGTGGACGGCTGCCTATCACCGCTTTTACATTGATAACATCTATCAATTCATCACCCATCGCATCATCTTCGGCTGCATCAGCCGCCCCATTGCCTGGTGGGACCGCCACGTGGTAGACGGCTTCTTCAACTTCCTTGCCTGGAGCGCCAACGCCACCAGTGATGAAATTCGCGGCCTGCAAAGCGGACATATCCAACAATACACATTTGTATTCCTGCTGGGTACGCTTGCACTGATATTGCTGCTGTTATTGTAATTAGTAACTTGTAATTATAGATATAGATATGAACTTCTTATCAATCTTTGTACTCATCCCCCTACTGATGCTACTTGGCCTCTGGCTCAGCCGGAACATCGCACAGATACGCGCGGTGATGGTCGTCGGAGCATCAGCGCTGGTACTGGCAGCTGTGGGACTGACCATCGCTTATCTCAACGCACGCGCCGGCGGCGCCACGGATGAAATGCTGTTCCGTGCCAACGTTGCCTGGTATCCCGCCCTCAATATTCACTACTCCGTAGGAGTGGACGGAATTTCGGTAGCCATGCTGCTACTTTCCGCCATCATCGTCTTTACCGGAACATTCGCTTCCTGGCGGTTGCAACCGCTCACAAAGGAATACTTCCTGTGGTTCGTGTTCCTCTCCGCAGGCGTTTTCGGGTTCTTTATCTCTACGGACTTGTTCACCATGTTCATGTTCTACGAGGTAGCCCTCATCCCCATGTACCTGCTCATCGGCGTATGGGGCTCGGGACGCAAGGAATATTCCGCCATGAAGCTGACTTTGATGCTGATGGGTGGCTCTGCATTCCTGCTCATCGGCATCCTGGGCATCTACTACGGTTCGGGAGGCACAACGATGAACCTGCTGGAAATAGCCCAACTGCATAACATACCCATCGAACAACAACGCATCTGGTTCCCGCTTACCTTCCTCGGTTTCGGTGTGCTGGGCGCCTTGTTCCCGTTCCACACATGGAGTCCCGACGGTCATGCTTCGGCGCCCACGGCAGTATCCATGCTCCATGCCGGTGTACTGATGAAACTGGGAGGTTACGGATGTTTCCGCATCGCCATGTACCTGATGCCAGAAGCTGCACAGGAGTTGGGCTGGATATTCATCATACTTACCGGTATCTCTGTGGTCTACGGTGCCTTCTCGGCCTGCGTGCAGACGGACTTGAAGTATATCAACGCCTATTCTTCCGTTTCGCACTGCGGCTTGGTACTGTTCGCCATCCTGATGATGAACCAGACAGCGGCAACGGGTGCCGTGCTGCAAATGCTCTCCCACGGATTGATGACAGCACTCTTCTTCGCCCTTATCGGAATGATTTACGGACGGACACACACACGGGATGTACGCGAGCTTTCGGGATTGATGAAGATTATGCCTTTCCTGGCAGTCTGCTACGTGATAGCCGGCCTTGCCAACCTGGGTTTGCCCGGTCTCAGCGGCTTCGTGGCAGAGATGACTATCTTCAACGGTGCCTTCCAGCATCCTGATACCTTCCACCGGGTGTGGACAATAATTGCCTGCTCCTCCATTGTGATTACCGCAGTGTATATCCTCCGCCTCGTGGGCCGCATCATCTATGGAACGTGCACCAACAAGCACCACCTTGCCCTGACCGATGCCACCTGGGATGAACGCACCGCCGTCATCATCCTCATTGCCTGCGTGGCCGCCCTCGGTATGGCACCGTGGTGGATAAGCGGAATGATAGGCGACAGTGTATTGCCGATAGTAAATGTATTTAATTAAGAATTAACGATATGGATTATTCTCAATTCCTCCTACTCAAAGAAGAGTTGTCGCTGATAGCAGTCATCGTCATCCTCTTCGTGGCCGACCTCTTTATGAGTCCCGATGCACACAAGAACGACGGTAAGCCGGTACTGAACACCATGCTGCCGATAGTCTTGCTTGCCATACATACGCTGATAACCATTATCCCCGGCCCGGTGGCAGATGCCTTCGGCGGGATGTATCACAATACACCTATACAGAGCATTGTCAAGTCCATCCTCAGCGTGGGCACGCTGATTGTGTTTCTGATGGCACACGAATGGATGCGCCTGCCTGATACGGCTGTCAAGCAGGGCGAGTTCTATGTGCTGACGCTATCTACCCTGCTGGGTATGTACTTCATGATATCTGCCGGTCACTTCCTGATGTTCTTCATCGGGCTGGAGATGGCAAGCATCCCGATGGCGGCACTGGTTGCCTTCGACAAATACCGCCACCACTCTGCCGAGGCGGGTGCCAAATACATATTGACGGCTCTATTCTCCAGCGGTCTGATGCTCTATGGCATCTCTCTTATCTACGGTTCGGTAGGCACCCTCTACTTTGCCGACATCCCGGCACGGCTGGATGGCAATGCTCTGCAGGTAATGGCATTCGTCTTCTTCTTTGCAGGCATGGGCTTCAAGATTTCGCTGGTGCCCTTCCATCTGTGGACAGCAGATGTTTATGAAGGAGCGCCGAGCACCGTCACTGCCTATCTGAGCGTTATCTCCAAAGGTTCCGCCGCTTTCGTACTGATGACGGTGCTTATCAAAGTATTTGCCCCGATGGTGACGGAGTGGCAGACGGTGCTTTATTGGGTAATCATTGCCAGTATCACACTTGCCAATCTCTTTGCACTCCGCCAGGAGAACCTGAAACGCCTGATGGCTTTCTCCAGTATCTCGCAGGCGGGTTATATCATGCTGGGCGTCATCACCGGGACATCGCAGGGCATGGCATCGCTGGTGTATTATGTACTGGTGTATATGTTTGCCAACCTGGCGGTATTCTCCGTTATCACAATTGTAGCCATCCGGGCGCATAAGTTCACGCTCGAAGAGTACAATGGGCTGTACAGCACCAATCCTAAACTGGCTTTCCTCATGACGCTGGCGCTGTTCTCCTTGGCAGGTATTCCGCCGTTTGCAGGCTTCTTTTCGAAATTCTTCATCTTCGCAGCAGCTTTCCAGGGTGGTTTCCATTTACTGGTATTCATTGCACTGGTCAACACGGTGCTGTCACTCTATTATTATCTGAAGATAGTAAAGGCGATGTATATCAATAAAAGCGATGAACCGATTGCCGCCTTCCGCAGTGACAACTACACCCGCGCCAGCCTTGCCATTTGTACATTAGGCATCGTGGTACTGAGTATAGTAAGTGCGGTATACGAGGGAATTGCAGGATTCTCGTTCGGGATGTAAGCTACTTATATATAATAGAAAAGTTTTGCCCCGACTCTCTCTGCCGTATGTACGGTTAGGGAGAATCGGGGCAAAATTATTATGGAATGTGAATCATGTGAGGATTTTCTTCTTACTGATCTCTTCCCCCAACAATTCAAAGTTATCTCTTACCGTACATCTTTTCGTAGTACTTCTGATAATCACCGCTGGTCACTTCTTCCACCCAGTTCTGATTATTCAAATACCACTCGATGGTCTTGACGATACCGACTTCGAACTTGGTTTCGGGATACCAGCCCAGGGCATTGGTAATCTTTGTCGGGTCGATGGCATAGCGTTGGTCGTGGCCAAGACGGTCTTTGACGAAGGTTATCAAGTCTTCGTTAATCCAACTGATATCAATGCTTCCATCGGCAGCTTTCACTTTCTTCTTCAATACTTCGCGGTACCGGGGCTCTTCTTCCATCAATCGACGGATGGTAGAGATAGTCAGCTTCACAATCTCCAAGTTGGTCTTTTCATTGTGACCACCTACGTTGTAAACTTCTCCTTCCGTACCCTTACAAACGACGAGGTCAATAGCCTTGCAATGATCTTCCACATAAAGCCAGTCGCGCACGTTGCTACCGTCACCGTATACGGGCAGTTTCTTTCCTTCGAGGATATTCTTGATAATCAGCGGAATCAGTTTTTCCGGGAAGTGATAAGGGCCGTAGTTATTGGAACAGCGGGTAATGGTCACCGGCATCTTGTAGGTATCGTGATAGGCCATCACTACCATATCGGCGCTGGTCTTGGAGGCGCTGTAAGGGCTGTGGGGGCAAAGTGGTGTTTGCTCCGTGAAGTAACCTTCCGCACCCAGTGAGCCATACACCTCGTCGGTAGAAACCTGATGATAACGCACACCGTTCCGCCAGGTGGGATAACCGGATTCGTCCTTTCCCGTGATCCAGGCACGACGGGCAGCGTCGAGCAGGTTCTGTGTTCCCAGGATGTTCGTCATCAGGAAGAGTTGCGGATTCTCAATGCTGCGGTCTACATGACTCTCGGCAGCAAAGTTCACCACATAGTCGAACTTGAATTTGGCAAATAGTTCGTCGGCAAGTATGCGGTCGCAGATGTCACCTTTGACGAAGAAACAACGTTCATCGTCAATGTCTCCGGCAATGGTACCGAGGTTGCCGGCATAAGTCAAGGCATCTAATATCACAACTTTGATATCACTATGTTTTGCCAGGATATATTTAATATAGTTGGCGCCGATAAATCCGGCAGCACCGGTTACAAGATAAGTCTTCATACTAATTAAGAGTTGAGAATTAATAATTGAGAATTATTGGCGACGGGAGTTAGCCAGCTCCATCAGATACTTGCCGTATTCAGTCTTGCCTAGTTGCTCGCCAAGGCGATAAAGCTGGTCGATATCGATCCAGCCCTTGCGCCAGGCTATTTCTTCGATGCAGCTAACGCGAAAGCCTTGGCGATTCTGTATGGTAGCAACGAAGTTACTTGCTTCGAGCAGACTGTCACAGTTGCCTGTATCGAGCCATGCAAAGCCACGGCCGAAAAGCTCCACCTTCAGTGTGCCTTCCTCCAGATAGAGGCGGTTGAGGTCGGTAATTTCGTATTCACCACGGGCAGAGGGTTGCAGGGCGGCAGCTTTGGCAGTAACTGTGGAGTCGTAGAAGTAGAGACCGGGAACGGCATAATTGCTTTTGGGCTGCGCAGGTTTCTCTTCAAGGGAGACTACCTTACCGTCAGCATCGAACTCTACCACGCCATAAGCACGCGGGTCTTTGACATAATAGCCGAAAATGCAAGCCCCCTTGTCGATAGAAGCAGCCCGCTTCAGCATAGCGGAGAAGCCCTGACCATAAAACATATTGTCACCCAGGATAAGGCAGCCCGGACCACCTTCCAAGAATTCGGCGCCCAGCACAAAGGCTTGTGCCAGTCCGTTAGGGTTTTCTTGTATCTTATAGGAAAAGGACATCCCGAGTTCCTCGCCGGTTCCCAGCAATTCACGGAACATAGGTAAATCACGCGGAGTAGAAATAATCAGCACCTCACGTATTCCCGCCAGCATCAGGGTAGAAAGCGGGTAATAAATCATGGGTTTGTCGTAGACAGGCATTATCTGCTTGGAGATAGCCTTGGACAACGGGTAGAGACGAGTGGCGCTGCCACCTGCAAGAATTATTCCTTTCATATTTCAGTTCTTTTTTGGTGTTTATCAAATGGAGAATAAAATAAGAAGGAGGACCATGCCCCACGGCTCTCGTTGCTATTCGAACTGCAAATATCTAAATAAATCGGGAGATGACAAAATAATGAAGCTTAAATTACCCTGCCAGTTCTATCACTTCGAGATCCTTGAACATCCCATTCTCCACCACGAAGCGCACCATCGTACGCACTTTATGAAAACCGGAAATGCCCGCAGCCCCCGGATTGATGTGGAGCATATCCAGCGTTTTGTCGTACTTCACCTTCAATATATGAGAGTGCCCGCTGATGAACAACTTGGGCGGATGCACCAGGATGCTGCCCTGTATTGAAGGGTCGTACTTGCCGGGATAGCCGCCGATGTGCTTCATCAGCACTTCCGCCCCGTCTACCGTGAAACGTAGAATCTGCGGATAGAGTTGGCGGATCTCCTGCCCGTCTATATTACCATACACCGCACGAAACGGACGGAAAGCCGCCAACTTCTGCGCCACTTCCAGCGAGCCGATATCTCCGGCATGCCATATCTCATCGCACGACTCAAAGTATTGCAGGTACTTTTCATCCCAATATGCATGCGTATCCGATAATAAACCAACTTTTGTCATCTTTCTATTGTTTATGTTGACAAAGGTAATTATATTTGGGGAAAATACGGAAAGATGGAGAACAGATATTTCAAACGTGACATCAGCTGGCTGTCATTCAACTACCGCGTGCTGCTGGAAGCCGAAGATGATACGCTGCCACTATACGAACGCATCAATTTCATTTCCATATACTCGTCCAACCTGGAGGAGTTCTACAAGATACGTGTGGCAGACCACAAAGCGATAGCTACCGGTGCAGCGCACAATGATGAAGAAACGGTACAGTCCGCCATCGAACTGGTAGACAAAATCAATAACGAAGTAAACCGCCAACTGGAGGAACGTATCCGCATCTATGAACAAAAGATACTGCCCGCTCTGCGGAAGCATCATATCATATTCTATCAAAGCCGCAACGTGGAACCGTTTCACATGGACTTCGTACGCAAATTCTTCCAGGAAGAAATCTTCCCGTACCTGGCACCCGTACCGGTGACCAAAGACAAGGTCGTTTCGTTCTTGCGCGACAACCGCCTTTATCTTGCCGTACGCCTGCACCTGAAAGGTGTGCCCGCCGACTCTCCCGAGTATACGCAATATTTCGTGATGAAGCAGCCTTACAGCAAAGTGCCCCGATTCATCCAACTTCCTAAAGTAGAAAAAAACTATTACCTGATGTTTATTGAGGACATCATCAAGGCGAATCTGGACGTTATCTTCCCCGGATACGAAGTGGACAGCAGTTACTGCATCAAGATTTCACGGGATGCGGATATCCTGATAGACGACGCTGCCAATACGTCTGAAATCATAGAGCAAGTAAAGACGAAAGTGAAGAAGCGCAAGATAGGAGCTGTTTGCCGTTTTGTGTACGATCGCGCCATGCCACAGGATTTTCTGGACTTCCTGGTAGACGCCTACCGCATAGACCCCCGCGAGCTGGTGCCGGGCGACAAGCACCTCAACCTGGACGACCTGCGCCATCTGCCCAACCCGAACCATACCGTGCGCCCCATCAAAAAACCCCAGCCCATGAAGCTAACTTGCCTGGACGAACGCGAATCCATCTTCGGCTATGTAGAAAAGAAAGACCTGCTGCTGCACTATCCCTACCATTCTTTCGACCATTTCATCCACTTCCTCTACGAAGCGGTGCACGACCCTGCCGTGCGCGAAATCATGGTTACCCAATATCGCGTAGCCGAGAACTCAACAGTCATCAATACCCTGATAGCCGCAGCACAGAACGGGAAGAAAGTGACAGTATTCGTAGAACTGAAAGCCCGCTTCGACGAAGAGAACAACCTTGCCACTGCCGAAATGATGAAAGCTGCCGGCATCAATATCATCTTCAGCATACCGGGACTGAAAGTACACGCCAAAGTAGCCCTCGTGTTACGCCGCGACAAAGAGGGGCATAAGCTGACCAGCTACGCCTACATCAGTACCGGCAATTTCAATGAAAAGACGGCTACACTCTACGCCGACAGCGGACTGTTCACCAGCAACCCGGTGATTGTAAACGACCTGCACAACCTGTTCCGCACCCTGCAAGGCAAAGAGAATCCGGTATTCCACCGCCTGCTCGTGGCACGTTTCAACCTGATACCGGAGTTGAACCGCCTCATCGACCACGAAATAGAACTGGCACAAAACGGAAAACGAGGTCGTATCATCCTAAAGATGAATGCTCTGCAAGACCCTACCATGATAGACCGCCTCTATGAAGCATCGCAGGCAGGCGTTGAAATAGACCTGATTGTGCGTGGTATCTGCTGCCTCATCCCCGGACAGACATACAGTCGTAACATCCGAGTAACACGTATTGTGGATACATTTCTTGAACATGCGCGCATCTGGTACTTCGGCAACGAAGGTGACCCGAAGCTATTCCTCGGCTCGCCGGACTGGATGCGCCGCAACCTATACCGCCGCATCGAAGCCGTGACCCCAATCCTGGACCCGGACTTGAAACAAGAACTGACAGATCTGCTTTCCATCCAATTGTCAGACAAACGAAAAGCCTGTTTCGTAGATGACCACCTGCGCAATCGCTGGAAGTCCTCAAGACCGCAGAAAGAGAAGGTACGGTCACAATATACTTTTTACGAGTATCTAAAAAACGAATCATCTTTGTAATATTTCTGTAACATGTATGACACCGCGCTGCAACACAAAAGGCTTTCCTTTGCAGGCGGAAATTAAATACATGTATATGGAAACAATCTACTTAGGTATCGTAGTCTTTCTATTCATACTCGCGGTATTCGACCTCGTGGTAGGAGTTAGCAATGACGCGGTAAACTTCTTGAACTCTGCCGTCGGAGCAAAGGCGGCCTCTTTCAAAACAGTATTGTTCATCGCAGGTATCGGCGTTTTCATCGGCGCCGCCCTATCCAATGGTATGATGGACATTGCACGACATGGAATCTACCAACCGGAACACTTCTACTTTGCAGAAATCATGTGTATCCTACTGGCCGTGATGCTGACGGATGTAGTGTTGCTGGACGTCTTCAACACGATGGGTATGCCAACCTCCACCACCGTTTCAATGGTGTTTGAGTTATTAGGAGGTACATTTGCATTGGCACTTTTCAAAGTTTACGACAGTGACACTCTTCAACTCGGAGACCTAATCAACACCGATAAGGCATTGTCCGTCATCATGGCAATCTTTGTATCCGTGGCCATCGCATTCTTCTTCGGTATGCTGGTGCAATGGATAGCACGTCTTGTCTTTACCTTCAACTACAAAAAGAAAATGAAGTACAGCATTGCGCTGTTCGGCGGTATAGCTGCCACGTCTATCATCTACTTTATGCTGATAAAGGGTTTAAAAGACAGTTCGTTCATGACTTCCGACAACAAGCACTGGATACAAGAGAACACCGGAATGCTGATTATCTATTGCTTTATCTTCTTCACCGTGCTGATGCAGATATTGCATTGGCTCAAGGTGAACATCTTCAAGGTAGTGGTACTGATGGGTACGTTCGCCCTGGCTATGGCCTTTGCAGGCAATGACTTGGTGAACTTCATCGGTGTGCCCCTGGCCGGATATTCTTCCTATGTAGATTATACAGCCAATGGAACAGCCGTCGGTCCCGACAGTTTCCTGATGACTTCATTGCTGGGCCCTGCCAAAACACCGTGGTACTTCCTGTTCGGTGCAGGTGCCATCATGGTTTATTCGCTGTGTACCTCGAAGAAGGCACAAAACGTTATCAAGACTTCTGTAGACCTTTCACGCCAAGACGAAGGTGAAGAGAACTTCGGGAGCACCCCAATAGCCCGTACAATGGTACGATTCAGTATGAGCATGGCGAACGGCATCGCCAAAGTGCTGCCCGAAAGCAGCAAGCGCTGGATTGAAACCCGCTTCCAGAAGGACGAGGCAATCATTGCCGACGGCGCAGCATTCGACTTGGTACGTGCATCTGTCAACCTGGTGATGGCAGGACTGCTCATCGCATTGGGTACTTCTTTGAAACTGCCCCTTTCTACCACTTACGTCACTTTCATGGTGGCTATGGGTACCTCGCTTGCCGACCGTGCCTGGGGACGTGACTCGGCTGTATACCGCATCACCGGTGTGCTGAGTGTCATCGGTGGCTGGTTCATCACGGCCGGAGCAGCATTTACCATCTGTTTCTTTGTAGCCGCAATTATCCACTTCGGTGGAACAATAGCCATTGTACTACTCATCGCCCTGGCAATATTCATACTGGTTCGTAGCCAGCTGATGTACAACAAGCGCAAAGCCAAAGAACAACGTAGTGAAACACTGAAACTGTTGTTGCAGAGCACAGATCAAGAAGAAGTATTCGAACTACTTCGCAAGCACACACGTGAAGAACTGAGCAATGTACTGGCCTTTGTAGAAGAAAACTTCGAACGCACCATCTCCTCTTTCATACGCGAAAACCTGAGAGGACTGCGACGCGCTACGGGCTCAGTAAAATTCGAAAAGCAACTCATCAAGCAGATGAAGCGCACAGGTACATTGGCCATGTGTCGACTCAACAATAATACAGTGCTTGAAAAGGGACTTTATTACTATCAGGGCAATGACTTTGCCAGCGAACTGATATACAGCGTCGGCCGCCTTTGCGAACCATGTCTGGAGCATATCGACAATAACTTCAAGCCACTGGATGCCATTCAGAAAGGTGAATTCACCGACATAACAGAAGATATCACGAATCTGTTGCAAATATGTCGTCACAAACTGGAAATAAACAATTATGAAGGTCTGGATGAGGAAGTTCGCAAAGCAAATGATTTGAACGGACAGTTGGCACAACTGAAACGCCAGGAGTTGCAACGCATCCAAGAGCAAGGGGGAAGTATCAAAGTCAGCATGGTATATCTGGCCATCATACAAGAGGCACAGAATGTAGTGACATATACTATCAACCTAATGAAAGTAAGCCGCAAATTCCAAACAGGGGAATAAAAATAAGGTGATAAAGTGATAGGGTGATAAGGTTGTAACGGCCTTATCACCCTATCACTTTATCACCCTATCGCCTTATCACCTTCTTCAGCCCCATCTCCCCAGCCCGTTGTAGCATAAAAGCACGGGCAGCTTCGTATTCATTGGGAATAACGCCATCCAAAATGGCATCTTTGATGGCACTCTTCAATGCACCGACCTGCTGGCAGGGAGATAAGCCAAAAGTTTCCATGATTTCTTCTCCACTGACAGGAGGTTGAAAATTGCGGATGCGATCGCGCTCCTCCAGGTCCTTCAGTTTCTGGCGCACCAGTTGGAAATTGTTCAGGAAACGCTTCTTGCGTTCCGTATTTTTGGAAGTGATGTCGGCTTCGCACAGCGTCATCAGATCGTCAATGTCGTCACCCGCTTCGAAGAGCAGGCGGCGAACGGCAGAGTCGGTAACAACATCATCCGCTATAACAATGGGACGCATATGCAGGCTCACCAATTTCTGTACATACTTCATCTTCTCATTCATGGGCAGCTTCATCTTGCGGAAGATATCGGGCACCATCTTCTCGCCGATAAAGTTATGGTTGTGGAAGGTCCACCCCGCCCGGGGCTCCCAACGCTTGGTGACGGGCTTGGCAATATCGTGCAACAAGGCAGCCCAGCGCAACCACAGGTTATCGGTCTTTTTACTGATATTGTCGAGTACTTCAAGCGTATGGTAGAAGTTATCTTTATGTGCCCGACCGTTACGGGTTTCCACTCCCTGCAATGCTACCAGTTCAGGGAAAATGAGTTCCAGCAAACCGGAACGGTCCAGTTCGATAAATCCTTTGGAAGGTACCGGAGCGAGCAGAATCTTATTCAGTTCATCGGCAATGCGTTCCTTGGAGATAATGGAAATACGCTCCTTGTTGCGGCACAAGGATTCAAAGGTAGCATCGTCTATATAAAAGTTAAGTTGGGTAGCAAAACGGACACAACGCATCATCCGCAGAGGGTCGTCGCTAAAGGTAATATCAGGATCGAGCGGTGTGCGGATGGTTTTCTCTTTCAGGTCTTCGATTCCGCCGAACGGGTCTACCAGTTCGCCATAACGTGCCTGGTTCAGACAAACAGCCAATGCATTGATGGTGAAGTCGCGACGGTTTTGATCGTCTTCCAGCGTACCGTCTTCTACAATCGGCTTGCGTGAATCGTGAGTATAAGATTCCTTGCGTGCACCTACAAACTCCACCTCCGTACCACGGTACTTCAACTGTGCCGTACCAAAGTTCTTAAAGACGGAAACATGCGCACCCCGTCCCAAACGCTTGCCCAGCGCCTGGGCCATCACAATGCCACTACCTACCACCACCACATCAATATCCTTGGAGGGACGTTGCAGGAAAATATCGCGTACATATCCGCCAACAACATAACACTCCAATCCCAGTTCATCTGCTGTCTCGGATATCCTCTTGAATATGTCGTCACTAAAATATTGTTTCAGTTCTTCGGGCGTCAACTCTATCATTTGTCAATAAATCATTTTGAGGGTGCAAAGATACAGATATTATTTCTAATTTTGCCGTCACTAATAAAAGAACAACAATTATGAAGAAAGTAATACTCCTTGCGTGCCTTTGCGGCACCCTCTTCGCATGCGGAGATGTAGAAAAGAAAGCCGGCGAGAAACTGCAAGCTGCCCGTCAGGCTTTTGAGCTCGGCAATTACAGCGAAGCAAAGATGCAGATAGACAGTATCAAGATTCTCTATCCTAAAGCCTTCGAAACGCGTCGTGCAGGCATCGGGCTGATGCAGGAAGTGGAACTGAAAGAACAGGAGAAGAGCCTCGCTTATCTGGACAGTATGCTCCAGGTGAAGCAGGCGGAATTTGATGCTGTGAAAGGCAAATATACTTTTGAGAAAGATGCCGAATACCAGAAGATAGGACACTACCTGCACCCCTCACAAGTATTGGAGAAGAACCTGCACCGCTCCTACCTCCGCTTCCAAGTAGACGAAACCGGAGTGATGAGCATGACTTCCATCTATTGCGGGTCTCACAATATTCATCACGTAGCCGTTAAAGTTACCGCTCCCGACGGCAGTTTCGCCGAGACACCCGCCTCCAAAGACAGCTACGAGACTACCGACCTAGGCGAAAAGATAGAGAAAGCCGACTACAAATTGGGTGAAGACGGCAATGTGATGGGCTTCCTCTATTTGAATAAGGATAAGAACATCAAAGTGAATTATCAAGGCGAACGCCCCTACTCCACCAACATGACTCCTGCCGACCGCCAGGCACTTGCCAGTGTCTACGAATTGGCACAGTTACTCTCTTCTATGACCGAGATCAAGAAGAACATGGAAGAAGCGAATCTGAAGATAGAGTTTGTAAAGAAGAAGATGGAAGAAAGGAATAACAAATCACAAGAGTAGAAGCCACTACTCCACTGGACTATAAATAGAAACTGGGCATCTTCTCACGAAGGTGCCCAGTTTTGTTTCCTTTAGAGTAAAGAAACTATTAATGTAAAGTTAAACTTACCGGGATGTTAGACTCCCGTCCCGGTAAGAGAGAATATACTAATTCTTTAATTAGTATCATTCGTCACTGGCAAGGCCGGAATAGCGGTAGCCGGCAACCTTCAGCTTGGCATAAGCTGCCGGAGCATTCTCATCATCGCTGAAGGAGACATAGAACACGATGCTATCCGCAGGAGTACCATGAGGTGTTGTGGCTGCTCCCAGCAGTATCTTGCCGCTATCAATCGTTACGTTACAGTCGTATTTCTCGTTGGGGGCGGCACCTTCCGTAGCAAAAGTCAGCGCATTGACATCCGTTTTCACTTTTACCTTATAGTCCCAGAATTCCTCCATATCGTCCACATACATTTCTGTAGGAATATTGGCAGCCGTATTGTAGGTGAATAGCATGGTGTGTCCCAATCCGAAAGGATCTTGAAGGAGCACCGCGCCGTTAGCATCCACAGCGTCTACCGTTACAGTCCATTCACCGGCAACCGCTTTAGTCGCAGTACTGCCGATTTCATCTTTTTCGCAGGAAGCCAGTAGTACTCCTGCGCACATCATTAATAAGTATATTGCTTTCTTCATACTTCATCTATTTATTTAGTAATTGCTCTTAAAGTTACAGTCAGAGGTGTGCCTCCGTAGTCTATATTCAATACGAAAGTTCTTGTAGCCGGGTCAAAAGTCCCAGTTTCCAACTTAACCACAGTCCCCCGGTCACCAAAATACCAACTTCCCGTTTCACCGATCTGCGAAACCGTATTGTCGGCGGCAATGCTGATGACAGCTTCTGCATGGAAGTCATAAGAAGGCTCAAGACCCGCATTCACTCCATTGAATTGAAACCCTCCTATCAGGTCATCTACCAGGTAAGTACCGTCCCCATTATCCGTAATGTAAATGGGAGCATCATAGTAGTGCCTTGTAGACGTCTGGCTTTCACCAAAATAAAGAGTTGCCACAGAGGTCGGATCTACCACATAAACAGTTCTCGAAGCACTGGCGGAAAAGCCATCTTCGTTGTATGCCATATACGAAATGCTATAAATACCGACTTTATTGGAATTTACGCCCGAACGAACGACCACCTCCCCGCTGACGTCTTCACCGTTCAGTTCGGCATAGCAGCCTTCATCCGCATAAGATTCACCAAGATTCAAAACGACAGACGGACTTCCCAGAACCTCTATTGTAGGGTAATAGGTGATGCGCGTCATCCCTGCCGTACTCTCGTCATCGCAACCGGTCAGCGAGAAAGCTGCCAGCGCAAACATCATCAGATATAATAATTTGCTTTTCATTGTTCTGTCCAATTTATGTATATTAATTGATTACTTGCCCCAGAATACGGGTGATGTATAGCCCGGGAATGCCGGTGTATTAGGGTTACGAGCCGAAGAACTTTCCGCATACGGATAGCGTTCCAATATTTTGTTGTCGCCCACTTGTCCGAATACTTGGACGGGAGTATAAAGCGTACCGGGTACATACTTCGAGGTGTCGAAAGAAGAGTCATCACCTATCTTATACATATCGCTGCCCTTGATCGTTCCAAATGCCGGATAATCCAGACGGCGCATTTCGCACCAGGCCTCAAATGTATTGACACCGGAGAGCGCCACCCACTTGGCTACACCGATACTCTTCTGATAGTTGCCCGCGTCGTAAGGATAACGTGCCACATACTCGGCCGCACCCTCTACGCCTGCCGTAGCAAACGATGCTTCGATAGCCTTGGCATAATGAGCCGCAGCATCGGCTGCCGAACCATAGCGTGCATAATATTCGGCCTTGAAGAATTCGATTTCCGATATCGTAATCAGGTATACCGGCATATCGAAACTTGCCACCGGACGACACCATTTGGTTACCGAGAAGGAAGTCTTGGGATAGTTTGAACCCGAAACACCACCTATATACTTGCCTTCGCCGTTTTTCTCAAAGAATTTAGGAAGACGGGGATCCAGGTATGCTACATTACCTTCGGCGTCCAGCACCTGCATAGTACCGATAATCGCCACATTGGCGGCAATATTAATCTGCGAAGATCCCCAGGCGGTACTGAACTCTTCGGAATAGAACGGGTTCATGTGCCCGGACTCATTGCTCCAGCAACCGGCGTAGCTGACATCGCTTGTCGGGAAGTTGTCTTCGGCAATCAGAGGTGCCACTTCGGACTGTACATCCTTGACATTAGCCATACGCATCAGCAACTTCAACTTCAGAGCATTGGCAAACTGAATCCATTGTCCTGCCGTTGCCGACGGATAAAGGAAATTGGTAACAACAGGATTGGAAGCCGAAACATGTTCCAAAGCCGTATTGAGTTCGGCAATCACTCCTTCGTAAACTGTCTGCCCGTCATCATATTTCGGTGCAAGGTTATTGGGATCGAGAGCTTCCGTATACGGAACCTCACCATAGCAGTCCACTAAGGCCTGATAAACGAAAGCACGCAAAGTGGTAGCTGCCAGATAAGTACCCCAGTCTTCGGCTGCCAACGACTTTTCGAGCACGGTCTTCGTATTCTGCAAAGCCTTCTGCGTGAACTGGGTATAAGTGCTGCTACTACGAGTGGCAGACATATTGAACTGTGAATAGTCTATGTAGTTTTCCGTTCCATTCAAGTGGGCATATTGCTCTGAATGAAATCCGCCGGCAATGCGCAGAAAGTTACCATAGCTTGCCGCCACGTTCATCTCGATGGCAGGCATCAGCATATTGGTTTCAATGTTGCCCTCAGCAGGCGAATTAGGATCTTGGTTGATATCCAGGTAGCTGTCGCAAGAGCCTAAAACAGCACTCAAGGCAACGGCGGACATTAGTAATATCTTTTTCATATCTTATTTCTCCTTTATTTTAGAATTTAATGCTCAGGTTACATCCGAAGATACGGCAAGAGGGATTGGAGTAAAGCTCACCGAACTGTGTAGCCAAGTCACCATAACCGGCCTGAGAGATAGTGGTTGTCTCAGGATCAATGAAGTAGTTGTCCGAAGCCGTCCACGTGAACACGTTGTTGCAGAATACGGTCACAGCAATGTTGCTCAATGACATGGCACTAACCCATTTCTTAGGTACACTCCACGTCAGGCTGATGTTGCGCAACTTGACAAAGGAACGGTCTACAAGGAATGCCTCGCCGCCATTACCATAACCGAAGTTATTGAAATAATTCTGATAACTGCCGTTATGCGAAAGAATAGGAGTAGTATTTTCAGAATAGGTACCGTCACCGTTGTCCACTACCGAATTGGGGATAATGAAGGGACGACGTCCGTTGTAGGTCGTAATAGTTCCGTTACCGGTAAACTGCATCAGATTCATGGTACGGGAGAACATATAGCCACCGCTACGGATGTCGAGCGCTGCACTCAGCGTGAAACCCTTGTAGGTAAATGCCGTATTCACACCGCCTGTCCAATCGTTGTTCATGTTCTTTCCGGTATCTTCGACTGCTGTGCCTATTACCGGCTGTCCGTTTGCATCTACAATCGGCTGACCGCTTTCTGTATACTTAGGCAGATAAGTGTAGAACTGTCCCATAGGCTTGCCCTCTTCTGCATACATATATATAGCGTCGTTTCCTGCCGAGAAGTTATAGATAGACACCTTGCCGCCTTCCAAACTTTCGGGCAACGAAACTACCTTATTCTTGTTCTTGGAGAAGTTGAAGTCCAAATCCCAACGGAAATCACGAGTACGGATGGGAATTGTGTTCAATACCAACTCAATACCATTATTGCGAACCTTACCGAAGTTGGTTACCATGTAGCTGTAACCGGTAGAAGGATCGACAGGTAACGTAAAGATCTGGTCGTTAGTGGTACGGGTATAGTAAGCAGCATCAATACCGATGCGGCCGTTAAAGAACTGAAGGTTTGCACCGATTTCGAACTCGGAGGTCATCTCCGGCTTCAATGCAGAACTTCCCTTGGTGTTGGATGCCATAAATGCATTCACCCCGTTCATCGGGAAACTGGCAATATCAGAACCGTAGTAGCCATGTGCCGTACCTTGAACGTAAGTAACACCCGTTCGGTAAGGGGCGGCATCGTTACCGGTCTTACCATAAGCTACACGCAACTTACCGAAAGTCAACACTTTGTTTTCCGGAATCAGTCGGGTGAAAATCCAGCTCAACGTAGCACCCGGATAGAAGAAACTATTCTTTTCGATGGGTAGTGTGGATGACCAGTCGTTACGGGCAGTCACATTCAAGTAAACCATATCGTCCCATCCCAGTGTGACGTCACCGAACAGACCCACCAGGCGGCGCTTGCTTTGGCTCTCGCCAAGAGTAGTCTTGGTAGCACCGTTGCTCAAATCCCAAAAGCCGGTAAAGAAGGTCAGGTCGTCCGTCTGCCCCGTCATGCTGGTAGAACCACGTTCATTCATATTCACACCGGCATTTACGCTGACATCCAGTTTATCATTCAGGAACTTCTTGGTGTAGTTGGCAAGAAAGTCATGATTCAACTCATAGCGGCGACCATATGAAGCATATACATATCCGCTTTGGTTCATGTTAGAAGGTGCATAACCATAGTCTTCGTTAATCAATGCATCGTCCAATTTAATCTGCGGGGCACCAAGCTTGATGTCATAATCCGTATAGTCAAATCCCATACGGTATGAAAGAGTCAGCTCTTTGATCGGTTTGATATCTACCTGCAGTTTACCATAAATCTGCTTGGAGTTTGTATGGTTGTAGTTGTTCTCCAAAGACCAGTATGGATTGGTGATACCATAAGGAGTGAAGTAAGCTTCGGGATTGAAGAATGCCGAATTTGTGTTCTTCATATCCACGATAGAGATATCGCGCGGCATTTCATAAAGACCGTCGATTACGGAAGTACCCTGGAAGTTTCCTACGGCATCGGTAGCACTTCGTGCAAAGTTCACGGAAGAAGAAACCTTCAGCCAGTCGGTAGCCTCGTAGCTACTGCGGAAAGCCAGCGTATTACGTTCGTAAGTATCGTAATCCTTCGGCATGATACCGTCGTCGTTGGCATACGAGTAAGACAGGTAATAATCCAGTTTGCCGTCATTCGACACACCACTCAGTGAGAGATTATGGTTCTGCGACCAGCCCAGATCAAAGAAGTCTCTTACATTGTCCTTCTTAGCGCTGTACTCATGAATCAACTGCTGATGATTCCAGATGGGGCCATATACCTGTAAGGAACCATCGAGGGCGGGTCCCCAGGAACCGTTTTCGATGAAAGTCTGTGCACCGTTCCAGCCCTGTCCGAATTCATTCTGCATGTCGGGCAACAAAGAAACCTGGCGTGCCTGAATGCTTCCGCTATAGCTGATGGAGAAATTACGGCCATCGCCTTTCTTACCGGACTTGGTAGTAATCACAATGACACCGTTGGCCGCACGGCTACCATACAATGCGGTAGCAGCGGCACCTTTCAAGATAGTCATTGACTCAATATCTTCGGAAGCTACGTTAGACACACCACCCGTCGATACATTTTTACCCGAACCGGAGAACAAACTGTTCTGCAGAGGGATACCGTCTACTACATAGAGTGGCTGGTTGTCACCGTTGATAGAACTAAAACCGCGGATTACGATGTTACTGACCGATCCCGGGTCGGAAGAAGTAGAACTAACCTGAACACCTGCCACCTTACCGGACAATGCATTGGCGATATTGGTGGTACGTGCATTAATAATTTCGTCGCTCTTCACCGTCGTGGCAGAATAGCCTAAAGTCTTTTCGGAGCGAGAGATACCCATAGCTGTCACTACAACTTCATCCAGTACCTCAGCATCTGGTTTCAATACAATCTTCATCAATCCGCTTCTGATAGCGACTTCCTGAGACTGCATTCCTACAAAAGAAACTCGCAAAGTCTTTGCGGAACTT
>JAUUPT010000142.1 GCA_030843315.1 Bacteroidaceae bacterium
TCTATACTTCTGATACCAGTCCGTCGTCAGTGCCACTGTTCGATTCATATCCATCCGGGGCTCCCACCCCAATAGGAATTGTGCTTTATTAATATCCAGCATCAGCAGCTTCGCCTCATGCAATGCGCCCGGGTCGGACAAATCACATAATTCTCCGTGACCGTAATTCTCTACCACCTTCGTGGCTACCTCCCAAACGGTGGAAATGCTTTCGGATTTCGGACCAAAGTTCCAGCCTTCACAATACCGGGTAGGTTCGTTCCACATTTTTGTTGCCAGCAGCATATAGCCGCTTAGCGGTTCCAGCACATGTTGCCAGGGACGTATGGCTTTGGGGCTGCGGATTTCAATAGGTTTGCCCGCTTCCAAAGCCCTGATACAATCGGGAATGATTCTATCCAAAGCCCAGTCGCCGCCGCCGATTACATTGCCCGCCCTTACGCTGGCAATGCTTTTCCCATGTTTTTCGTATTGCTCCGGATTGAAGAAACTCCTACGCCATGATGCAATGGCAATCTCCGCCGCTCCTTTGGACGAAGAGTACGGGTCATAACCACCCATCGGCTCATTTTCACGATATCCCCAAATCTGCTCTTTATTCTCGTAACATTTGTCGGTCGTTATCATAATGCCGACTTTCACACTTTCCGTGGCACGGATTGCTTCCAGTATGTTAATCGTTCCCATGACATTGGTCTGGTAGGTTTCGACCGGGATTTCGTAACTGAGGCGTACCAACGGTTGTGCCGCCAGCTGGAAAACGATTTCCGGCTGGTACTCCCTGAATATTTCTTTCATCCGTTCACCGTCGCGAATGTCGGCACGAATATCAGCTTTCATCTTTTCGCCGATACCGGAAAGGACATAGTTGTCACGTTCGGAGAAAGGCTCCTGGGCTACACCGATAACTTCGGCGCCGAGTTCGTGCAACCAGATGGAAAGCCAGCTACCCTTGAAACCGGTATGACCGGTGACAAGTACGCGCTTTCCCTGATAGAAAGTATTGAATATATCCATCATAGCTACCAAACTTTCCAGGGCGCTTGTCCTTTATCCCACATCTCGTTCAACTCGGTATTGTCGCGCAGTGTATCCATCGGTTTCCAGAAGCCGGTATGCCGATGGGCATACATCTTACCGTCTCCGGCGATGCTTTCCAAGGGTTGCCGTTCAAAGATTACGGTGTCGTCATTATCGGGTATGTAGTTGAGCACTTCCGGCTCGCAGACAAAATATCCTGCATTGATCCAGTTACCGTCACCCACAGGTTTCTCCTGAAAAGACAGCACTTTGCCTGTTGCTGGATCAATCTGGATGGCGCCGAATTTCCCGCCGGGTCTGTAGGCGGTCAATGAGAGGATAGCGTTGGACTTTTCGTGGGAGGCAATGATGTCGTCAATGTTCAAATCTGTCACTCCGTCACCGTATGTCAGGAGGAAACGTTCATTGCCGATGTACTTTTGCACTCTCTTGATGCGTCCGCCGGTCATAGTATTCAGCCCGGTATCGACCATTGTCACTTTCCAGTTTTCCGAATGATTGTCCAGAATCGTAGTCGTGTTGTTCGACAAGTCAACGGTCATGTCGCTGTTGTGGCGGAAATAGTTAGCAAAGTATTCCTTGATAATGTACTGTTTATACCCGCAGCAAATGATGAATTCATTGATGCCATAATGGCTGTACGTTTTCATGATATGCCAGAGGATAGGTTTGCCGCCTATCTCTACCATGGGCTTGGGTATTAGGTTGGTGGCTTCGCTCAAACGCGTGCCGAAACCACCGGCTAATATTACGGCTTTCATATGGATGGAACGGATGGTTAACGGGATGCTACAAAGTTCTTGATGGTTGCTATCATATGGTCCAGCATTTCTTGGGTCATTCCGGGGTAGACACCCACCCAAAGGGTGTTGCTCATGATGAAGTCTGTACCTTTCAGGTCACCGATTACGCGGTAGCCCTCTCCACTCATGCGCATTTCGTCGAAAGCGGGATGCTTCAACAGGTTACCGGCAAAGAGGTTACGGGTTTGTATCTTTTGGCTTTCCAGATGTTGCGCCAACTCATTACGGGTAAAGCCTGCTCCCTCCTTCACTGAAATCAGAAATCCGAACCAACTCGGATTGGAGTCCTTTTGAGCTTCGGGAAGAATCAAGCCTTCCGTACCCTCAAGACCTTGTTTCAGGTATGCGAAGTTCTTGCGGCGCGCTTCTACAATATCGTCCAGCTTCTCCAACTGGGCGCAGCCAATCGCTGCCTGCATATCGGTAACCTTCAGGTTATAGCCGAAATGGGAATAGACATATTTATGGTCATACCCCAAAGGCAGTTCGCCGAATTGCTTGGTGAAACGGCTGGCACACGTATTGTCCACGCCGCTTGCACACCAGCAGTCACGTCCCCAGTCTCGGAATGAGTTCACGATTTTATGCAGTAGGGGATTGCCGGTATATACGGCGCCGCCTTCTCCCATGGTCATGTGATGGGGCGGATAGAAACTGCTTGTACCGAGGTCGCCGATTGTTCCGGTCTTTTTTTCTTCTCCGTTTATCGTATAAAGAGAGCCTAAGGCATCGCAATTGTCTTCCACCAGCCATAACGAGTGCTTGTCGCAAAAATCTTTTACGGCTTTCAGATTAAAGGGGTTTCCCAATGAATGGGCTATCATAACGGCTTTTGTCTTAGGGGAATATGCTTTCTCAAGCTGAGTTACGTCTATGTTATATTCGGGTATAGTGACATCAACAAAGACGGGTATGGCGGCATATTGGATGCAAGGCGTCACAGTGGTGGGAAATCCGCATGCCACGGTTATCACCTCATCACCCCGCTTTATCCTTCTTTCACCCAGTAGGGGAGAGGTTAGTGCCATGAAAGCAAGCAAGTTGGCAGAAGAACCGGAGTTTGTTAAAGAACAGTATCTTACTCCCAGCCATTCGGCAAAGCGTTTTTCAAACCGGCGTGCCCACGGTCCGGCTGTGAGCCAGAAGTCGAGAGAGGAGTCTACCAGATTGATTAATTCCTCTTCGTCATAGTAGCGCCCACCGTAATTCACAAAGGTGCTACCCGCCTCAAAAGTTTTCTGCTGTCCATGCGCCTCGGCATAATACTTCCTGGTCAAAGCAAGGATTTCTTGCTTCAATTCATCTTTTTTACTCATTTATTCATCTTTTATAAGTGCTCAATTGTTTTGGGGTGACTTATACTGGAAAAAGTTGACACCTCCGGGCTAACCAGTAATTGTCAATGAA
>JAUUPT010000047.1 GCA_030843315.1 Bacteroidaceae bacterium
GTCAGCATTTGCTTGAAGATAATCCCTAAAATATAATTCATCGTTATCTCCCTCGTAACGCAAGTGTAAATGAAACACTCGCTCGGCAAATCCTTGTAAAGTATACCCCTTATTAAAATCAATGCGACTGTTGTTCTCTGCCATGCAGATATAACCACATCTTTCAATTATACCTTTCACATTGGAGAGTTTTTCTTCCTTTGAGATTTCCACAAGTATATCTATGGTAGGTTTTGCCCAAATCTCTTTAATTGCTGTGCTACCTATATGGCTAATGCGTTCAACATAGGACAGCTTTTCTCTCAGCAACTCAGTTTCTTCCTTATACCAGTCTGCCCAACAATCTTGATGCGCAGTCAAGATTATAGGAAACAATTGCCAAAGTTCACCTAAAGACAATTCTGTCAATTCCTTGTGCTCCATATTATACAATCTCTCATTTTATCACTCCATCTCCTTCTTTCTCTTCTTCCACAACTGATAACTGTTAATAATATTTTGCCACAGCACATACGAGCCGGGCCCGACGGAAGAAAGCGGATTCAGATAAGTATAAGCCATCCAGATGGCAAGTACCGTATTCTTCTGCCCCAACGCTTGCCCGCCACTGATGCGTTCTTTGTAATGCCCGCCAATCCGCTTGCCCAAATAGAACTGAATGCAGCAGGTTATCAATCCGGCCAAAGCAATGAGCACTTCTACAAACACCGGAGCTTCACTGTTGACCAACGAACGTACCGTCTGCCCGGAGACAATGGCAAGCGCCACACCCCACAAATAGAAAGCGGCATCGTGAAAGCCCAGCAGGAAATGATGAACCTTCGGCACAAAGGCACGCAGGAACCATGCCAGGAAGAAAGGACAGAGCAATAGCGGAAACACCTTGCTTAGAATCTTCAGGAAGGCAACAATGAAGGATATATTGGCATGCGGCTCTACCAGCGGAAAGACCAAAGGTACCGCCATAGCTGCCAGGAGATTGGACAATAAGGTATAGGTAGTCAGACTCGATGCACTGCCGCCCAACTTTCCGGTGATGACTGCGGCAGCAGTTGCCGTGGGACAAATAAGGCAAACCATCGCCCCCTCAAACACCTCCCGGTAGACTTCGTCCATAGGACAACACAGCAGTAAAACGGCAACCACCAGGAAAGAAACCGTCTGGAACAGTAACAGCCAGCCATGCCACCGCTTCGGCTTCAATTCATGCACCTCTACCTTGCAGAAAGTAAGGAGAAGTTGCGCAAAAATCAAAAGCGGAGTAAGGAACGCCACCAATCCGTTCACAAAAGGTTTGGCAGGAGCCAAGAAGGAAATCTTTGCGAAAAAGAAATATCCCAAAGCACCGGCAATCATTGCCACAGGCAACGTCCAGTTCTTCAAAAGACGAAGGATCATACCTATCTACTATCATTATTTTCGCGCAAAGTTACGTATATTATCAATACGTTGAACCGCAGGAAGAAATAAATAGCCGTTTCATTCTAATAAAGCCATGAATCCATAAAAATAAGTATAATCGGAACAAAACTTAAACACAAACTATCAGTTTTCTATAAATTTCCACTACATTTGCACCGAATTTATATATGAAACTATACAGACGCTACATATTATATATAGGTATATGCTTAGGACTGCTCATCTCTCCCTTCTGTACAGGCAGTGCTGAAGCAAAAGGCTTTGTTGTCGTTATCGACGCCGGGCACGGAGGACACGACCCCGGTGCAATCGGCAAAATATCCAAAGAAAAGAACATCAATCTGAACGTAGCGCTCAAGTTGGGCAAGCAAATCCAAAAGAATTGCCCCGACGTGAAAGTAATCTATACCCGCGAACGGGATGTGTTCATCCCCCTCGACCGTCGCGCCGAGATAGCCAATAATGCCAAAGCAGACCTGTTCATCTCCATCCATACCAATGCCCTGGCCAACAACCGGACTGCCAAAGGCGCCTCAACCTGGACACTGGGTCTTGCCAAGTCGGATGCCAACCTGGAAGTTGCCAAACGGGAGAACTCGGTGATTCTTTACGAAAACGACTATAAGACGCGATACGCCGGCTTCAACCCCAATTCGGCAGAGTCGTACATCATCTTCGAGTTCATGCAAGATAAATACATGTCGCAAAGCGTGCATCTTGCCTCGCTCGTACAAAAGCATTTCCGCCATACTTGCAACCGTTCCGACCGCGGCGTGCATCAGGCAGGCTTCCTGGTACTGAAAGCCAGCGCCATGCCAAGCATCCTGGTGGAACTCGGCTTTATCTCCACCCCGGAAGAAGAACGGTTCCTGAACTCGGAAGCCGGCACCACCTCACTTGCCAATGGCATTTTCCGGGCTTTCCTAACGTACAAACGCGAACAGGAAATCCGCCTGAATGGAAGTAGCAATACCATTCTTCCGGAAGATGTGCCCGAACCTGTTCAAGAAGAAAACAACAAGGTGGCTACAGCTACGGAGAAAAAGGAAACTTCACGCCCTGCTGAAACCAAACAGGCGCCTCAACATCCCCAGCAAGTAGAAAAAGCAGCCACACCTCAAACAGAACATAACGGCATTGTGTTTAAGATACAGATACTCACCTCATCACGTCCTTTAGCCAAAAACGACAAAAGGCTCAAAGGCCTGACAGGTGTGGATTCTTATAAAGAAGGAGGATTATATAAATACACCTACGGAGCATCGCCCGATTATAATAAAGTATTGCGTACCAAGCGCAGCATTACGGCTCAATTCAAAGACGCCTTCATCATAGCTTTTAAGAATGGTGAAAAGATGAATATCAATGCTGCCATTGACGAATTCAAGAAAAACAGAAATAAATAACAAAAGATACATCATGAAGTATATCACCAAAGAAGTAAGAATAGGAATAGCCGGTATAGCCGCGCTCTGCGTATTAGTATATGGCATTAATTATCTGAAAGGTATCAATATGTTCAAGCCTTCCAGCTATTTCTACGTAAAGTTCAAGAACGTCAACGGGCTGACCAAATCGAGTCCGGTCTTTGCCGACGGCTTCCGTGTAGGTATCGTACGCGACTTATATTACGACTACACCCAACCCGGAAACGTAGTGGCAGAAATAGACGTTGACCCGGAATTGCGTATCCCCAAAGGAAGTACCGCAGAACTGACTGCCGAAATGCTGGGAGGCGTAAAAATGAACCTGCTGCTCGCCAATAATCCGCGGGAAAAGTACCTGATAGGAGACACGATTCCCGGAACCCAAAACAATGGCATGATGGAAAAGGTGGCAGACATGATGCCGCAATTAGAAAAAATGTTACCAAAGTTGGACTCTATCCTCGGCTCTTTAAATGCCGTATTGGCTGACCCCGCCATACCTGCCACTTTGCACAATGTACAAGACCTGACTGCAAGTATGGCCGTCACAGGTCGTCAGTTACAGGTACTTATGAAAAATGACATCCCACAACTGACCGGCAAGCTCAATACTATTGGAGACAACTTTATGCTTATTTCAAACAACTTAAAGGAGATTGACTATGCTGCCGCCATGCAAAAAGTTGACTCAACTTTGAACAATATAAAAATGATTACAGATAATTTAAATAAGAAAGATAACACCATTGGCCTGCTGTTGAATGACCCCTCTTTATACAATAACTTAAATGCCACAGCAGCCAATGCAGCAAGCCTCCTTGAAGATTTGAAATCGCATCCGAAACGATATGTTCATTTCTCATTATTTGGCAAAAAAGATAAGTGAAAAATTATCGTTATATAGATTTCATCTAAATAATTAATTGATAAATGAATTAAAAGAAAGGCCCTCATTTGCTCCCATAAGGAGTTAAAAAGGGCTTTTCTTTATTCCGTATGCTAAAGGTAAATAAGAAGAAAAATAGCACATAAGCATTTATCATACAAGACATTACATAAATACAACATACCCCTTACAGGGGGTGTTCCCGTAACAATAGATAAGTTATTGAAAGTAAAGCGATTATTACGCATCGGAAAAATGCAAGAAAAAAGGGATTTGTTTTTCTCGAATAAGATTGCCAATTTTGCATTTGTAGAAGTTTAGCTTAATCAATAAATGTATTATTAGCCGTTATGAGTGAAATAAATCATGTCGGGCTGTGGAACCGCTGTCTTGAAATCATCAGAGACAATGTTCCGGAGCAGACATACAAAACGTGGTTTCTGCCCATCATTCCTTTAAAATATGAGGACAAAACGCTGGTCGTACAGGTGCCCAGCCAGTTCTTTTATGAATTTTTAGAGGACAAGTTCGTTGACTTGTTACGCAAGACCCTTTATAAGGTGATCGGTGATGGGACGAAATTGCTATATAATGTAATGGTGGACAAAAGCTCACGGAAGACTATTGATTATGAGTCCACCCAACGCACCATCATCCCGCAAAAGCAGGTGTTGGACAAGAAGATTCCGCAAATTCCCGTTCCCGAGCTCGACCCGCATCTGAATCCGGAATACAATTTTGAAACGTTCATCGAAGGATATAGCAACAAGCTGTCGCGCAGCGTTGCAGAAGCGGTAGCCCTGAACCCGGCCAAGACAATCTTTAACCCGTTATTCCTGCACGGAGCATCCGGTGTAGGTAAAACGCATCTTGCCAATGCCATCGGAACCAAAATCAAAGAATTATATCCGGAGAAACGGGTATTGTATGTATCTGCCCATCTGTTTCAGGTGCAGTACACAGACTCCGTACGCAACAACACCACTAACGACTTTATCAACTTCTATCAAACTATCGACATTTTAATCATTGATGATATCCAAGAGTTTGCCGGCGTTACCAAAACGCAAAACACATTCTTCCATATCTTCAACCACCTGCACCAGAACGGCAAACAGCTGATCCTTACTTCCGACCGTGCCCCCGTATTGTTACAAGGCATGGAAGAGCGCCTGATTACACGCTTCAAATGGGGAATGGTAGCAGAACTTGAAAGACCGACCGTAGAACTCCGCAAGAACATCTTGCGCAACAAGATACACCGCGACGGATTGCAGTTCCCGCCGGAAGTCATCGACTATATTGCAGAGAACGTAGGCGATAGTGTACGCGACCTGGAAGGCATCGTTATTTCCATCATGGCGCATTCCACCATATATAATAAAGAGATAGACCTGGAACTGACACAACGCATCGTCCGCAAGGTGGTAAATAGCGAAAGCAAGGCCGTGACCGTTGACGACATCATCACTACCGTATGCAAGCATTTCGGACTGGACACTGCCACCATTCATACCAAATCCAGAAAGCGCGAGGTAGTGCAGGCACGGCAAATAGCCATGTATTTGGCAAAGAACCATACAGACTTCTCGACAGCCAAGATCGGGGCACTGATTGGCAACAAAGACCATGCTACCGTATTGCACGCCTGCAAGACCATCAAAGAGTTGAAAGAGGTAGATAAATCGTTCCGCGCCGAAATAGATGAGATTCAGGCAGCACTGAAAAAACAGTGAATTAATGGTTAGTGATTTGTTTATCATAGAAACAAATCACTAACCATTAATACCCTAATCACTATTAAAACCCTTGCTTCTTCAATGTCTCCCAAAGAAGTTTCGACATTGCTTCGCTATCTTTTTTGGTATAACGCACGTCAGTAAAGACTTGGGCTAATGTTTCCTTCTGATTTTCCAGTATGAACTGTTTGTTTTCGGGAAGTGATTCCTTATAGGCATACAGGCGGTCGATATCCTCGGGAGTATAGTCATGATAAGTTTCTTCGTGCACAATTGCTTCCAGCGGCAAGCGGTCGACCTGGGCCGGAGACTCATCGGGCCATCCTACGGTCACTGTTGTGATGGGGAATACCAGTTCGGGCAGTTCCAGCGCTTCGATAATCATGTGGGGATTGTAAGTAGTAGTGCCCAGGTAGCAGATGCCCAATCCCTTCTCTTCGGCAGCCACACAGAAGGTTTGTGTCGCCAGCAGCGTATCCACCGCTCCCGTTACAAACCATTCAAAGTTATTATATCCCGGTTCCGCCTTGCGCTGTTCGCACCACTTGCTGAAACGGCGTAAATCAATGCAAAAGGTCAGAACTACCGGAGCCGTCTGTACCATCGGCTGGTTGAAGTGAGCAGGCGCCAGTTTCGCTTTACGCCCGGCATCACGCGTTACAACTACGCTATAAACCTGCATGTTTCCGACTGTAGAAGCCCGGAAAGAGGTTTCGAGCAAATCATTTAACAAATCGGCAGTAATATCTTTCTGCTGATATTTTCGGATGGTTCTCCTTTGTTTTAAGCTTTCCATTCTTTCGTTTTTTTGCAAAGATAATGTAAACCATAGACAAAACACTTAGGGTAACTCAAAAAAGTTTGCTATAGCACATTCTATTTTATCCCATAGAATCATAGAGTACCATTTCTGTCCGATATAAAAGTAATCCCATTTTAAACAAAAGCGGAAACATTCTCTACTAACAAATTGTTCATAATATACTTTTTGGAAAACTTTTAGTAGTTATCAGAAATAATAATCAACTATTATTCAACAATTTACTATTAGCAAATGGAAAACTTATATTCAGTTGATAAAAACATCAGTTTTTATTTTGCCAAGTTAGAAAACATTCATAGATTTGCAAACACATTTGTTGACGATAAGTATAACTTCTACAAATTTACTTATTACAAATAAATCTAAGAGAGACAATATCGTGGAAAAGAAAACTTATTCTTATGACGAAGCCTACGAAGAATCATTAAGATACTTCCAGGGTGACGAGCTGGCTGCCAGAGTTTGGGTAAACAAGTACGCAGTCAAAGATTCTTTCGGAAATATTTACGAAAAATCGCCGGAAGACATGCATTGGAGAATAGCCAATGAAGTAGCCCGCATAGAGGCTAAGTATCCCAATCCTTTAAGTTCAGAGGAACTTTTCAGTTTGCTCGATCACTTCAAGTACATCGTTCCGCAAGGAAGCCCGATGACAGGAATTGGCAACAACTACCAAGTGGCATCCCTGTCCAACTGCTTTGTGATTGGTGTGGACGGCGAAGCCGACTCTTACGGCGCTATCTTTAAAGTAGACGAAGAGCAGGTGCAGTTGATGAAACGCCGTGGCGGTGTAGGCCACGACCTGTCTCACATCCGCCCCAAAGGTTCCCCGGTAAAGAACTCGGCGCTAACTTCTACCGGCTTGGTTCCGTTCATGGAACGTTATTCCAATTCCACCCGCGAAGTAGCCCAGGACGGTCGCCGCGGTGCATTGATGCTGAGTGTATCCATCAAGCATCCGGATTCCGAAGCATTCATTGATGCCAAGATGACCGAAGGCAAAGTAACCGGAGCCAATGTTTCGGTGAAACTGACGGACGACTTCATGCAGGCAGCCATCGACGGCAAACCCTATACACAACAATATCCCATTGACGCCACAGAGCCAACCTTCCAAAAAGACATCGACGCTTCCGCCCTGTGGAAGAAGATCGTGCACAACGCATGGAAGTCGGCAGAACCCGGCGTATTATTCTGGGACACCATCATCAAAGAATCCGTACCCGACTGTTATGCAGACCTGGGCTACCGCACCGTATCTACTAATCCGTGCGGTGAGATTCCCCTCTGCCCGTACGACTCTTGCCGTCTGCTTGCCATCAACCTCTACTCATACGTAGTAAATCCGTTCAAAGCGGATGCATACTTCGACTTCGAGCTGTTCCAAAAGCACGTAACGCTGGCACAGCGCATCATGGACGATATCATCGACCTGGAGTTGGAGAAGATTGAACGCATCATGAATAAGATAGATGCCGACCCCGAGGGCGAAGAAGTGAAACACACCGAACGCGCACTGTGGCAGAAGATCTACAAGAAGAGCGGCCAGGGACGCCGTACCGGTGTAGGCATCACGGCAGAAGGCGATATGCTTGCTGCTTTGGGGCTGCGTTACGGTACCGAAGAAGCTACCGAATTCTCCGAAAAAGTACATAAAGCCGTAGCACTCAACGCTTACCGCTCTTCCGTGGAGATGGCCAAAGAACGTGGTGCATTCGAGATATACGATACGGAACGTGAAAAGAACAACCCGTTCATCAACCGCCTGCGCGAAGCAGACCCGGAAATGTACGAGGACATGAAGAAGTACGGCCGCCGCAACATCGCCTGCCTCACCATCGCCCCTACCGGAACCACCAGTCTGATGACGCAGACCACTTCCGGCATCGAGCCCGTATTCCTTCCCGTGTACAAGCGCCGCCGCAAGGTGAACCCCAACGACACGAATGTCCATATCGACTTCGTGGATGAAACCGGAGACGCCTTCGAAGAATATATCGTTTTCCATCCCAAGTTCGTGACCTGGATGGAAGCGCAAGGCTACAACCCCGCCAAACGCTACACGCAGGAAGAAGTAGACGCCATGGTAGAGAAATCACCTTATTATAAAGCAACCTCCAACGACGTGGACTGGCTGATGAAAGTCAAGATGCAAGGCCGCATCCAGAAATGGGTAGACCACTCCATCAGCGTCACCATCAACCTGCCGAACGACGTAGATGAAGATTTAGTGAACCGCCTGTACGTAGAAGCATGGAAATCGGGTTGCAAGGGCTGCACGGTTTATCGTGACGGGTCCCGTTCCGGCGTACTCATCTCCACCAAGAGCGACAAGAAGGAGGAACTTCCTCCATGCAAGCCGCCCACGGTTGTCGAGGTACGCCCCAAGACACTGGAAGCAGACGTGGTTCGTTTCCAGAATAATAAAGAGAAGTGGGTGGCATTCGTCGGCCTGCTGGACGACCACCCATACGAAATCTTCACCGGTGTGCTGGACGACGACGAAGGTATCATCCTGCCCAAGAATGTGGTATCCGGGCACATCATCAAGAACGTAGACGAAAACGGCAACAAGCGCTACGACTTCCAGTTCGAGAACAAACGCGGATACAAAGTCACCATCGAAGGCTTGTCCGAAAAGTTCAACAAGGAATACTGGAACTATGCCAAACTGATTTCGGGAGTATTGCGCTACCGTATGCCTATCGAGCAGGTTATCAAGCTGGTAAGCTCACTGCAACTGGACAGCGAAAGCATCAATACCTGGAAGAACGGTGTGGAACGCGCCTTGAAGAAATACATCCAGGACGGCACGGAAGCCAAAGGCAAGAAATGCCCGAATTGCGGCAACGAAACACTGGTTTACCAGGAAGGCTGCCTCATCTGCAAAACTTGCGGTGCATCGCGCTGTGGATAAGCTCGTGGTAAGCACAAACGTTTGCATAGGATTTTAAATGACTTAGATAATAATAGCTGCATGATTACGAGGAATAATTTCTATACTTGCATAATCATTGCAGCTATTGCTATTTCTAAATCTAATATATATGACACTATTATTTAATATCGAGTACCGCACCAGTTGGGGTGAAGAAGTCAGAGTCCTGGGCTCTATCCCGGAGCTTGGCGACAACCAACCCGGCAAAGCTACCCCCCTGCACACTGTAGACGGCATCCACTGGACTGCAGAAGTAGATATCCAGCTTCCGGAAAGTGGTGTTATCCAGTACAGCTACCACATCTATCGTGACGGCGAGGCCATACGCACCGAGTGGGACAGCCTTCCACGCACACTGCACGTGGCAGGCACCGCAAAGAAAATCTATCGCATAGAAGACTGTTGGAAGAACCTTCCGGAACAACAGTACTTCTACACCTCGGCTTTCACAGAGTCCTTGCTGGCACACCACGAGCGTGCCGCCGCTCCCAAAGCCTATAAGAAGGGCTTGTTGATAAAGGCATACGCGCCCTGCATCGACAGCGACTATTGCCTGGCACTCTGCGGAAATCAGAAGTCACTGGGCGACTGGGACCCCGACAAGGCCATCCTGATGAGCGACGCCGACTTCCCCGAATGGCAAGTAGAACTGGATGCCAGCAAAATCAGCTTCCCTCTGGAATACAAATTCATCCTATATGATAAGAAAGAACGCAGCGCCGTGGCTTGGGAGAACAACCCCAACCGCTACATGGCCGATCCGCAGATAGGCGCCAACGAGACGCTTGCCATCGGCGACCGTTACGTCTTCTTCAGCCAACTCAGCTGGAAAGGCGCCGGCGTAGCTGTGCCCGTATTCTCGCTCCGTTCGGAGAAGAGTTTCGGCGTGGGCGACTTCGGCGACCTGAAGCGTATGATTGACTGGGCAGCCGCCACCTATCAGAAGGCTGTGCAAATCCTGCCCATCAACGACACCACCATGACGCACACCTGGACGGACTCTTATCCTTACAACAGTATCTCCATCTACGCCTTCCACCCCATGTATGCCGACCTGAAACAGTTGGGCACACTGAAGGACAAGGACGCGATGGCGGACTTCAACAAACGTCAGAAAGAGCTGAACGCCCTGCCGACGGTGGACTACGAAGCCGTCAACCGGACGAAATGGGAATACTTCCACCTCATCTTCAAGCAAGAAGGTGAAAAGACATTGGCATCACAGGCCTTCCGCGATTTCTATGACGCCAACAAGGAATGGCTGCAACCCTACGCCGTGTTCAGCTACCTGCGCGACGCCTACAAAACGCCGAACTTCCGCGAGTGGCCCAAGTACACCACTTACGATGCCCAGGAGATAGAAAAGCTGTGCCAGCCGGACTCCGCCGACTATCCGCATATAGCCATCTATTACTACATCCAGTTCAACCTGCACCTGCAACTGCTTGCCGCCACCCGGCACGCCCGCACCAACGGCGTGGTGCTGAAAGGCGACATCCCCATCGGCATCAGCCGCAACAGCGTAGAGGCATGGAAAGAACCGCACTACTTCAACCTGAACGGCCAGGCGGGTGCGCCCCCCGATGACTTCTCCGTAAACGGACAGAACTGGGGCTTCCCCACCTACAACTGGGACGTGATGGAACGCGACGGCTACGCCTGGTGGATGAAGCGTTTCCGCAAGATGGCGGAGTACTTCGACGCCTACCGCATCGACCATATCCTCGGCTTCTTCCGCATCTGGGAGATACCGATGCACGCCGTCCATGGTCTGCTGGGACAATTCGTCCCCGCCCTGCCCATGACGCGCGAAGAAATAGAAGGCTACGGACTTGCCTTCCGCGATGACTTCTTCCTGAAACCCTATATCCACGAGTACTTCCTTGGACAGATGTTCGGCCCGCATACCGACTACGTGAAGCAGACCTTCATCGAGCCGACTGATACTTGGGAAATCTACCGCATGCGCCCCGAGTTCGATACCCAGCGCAAGGTCGAAGCCTACTTTGCCGGCAAGACGGACGAGGACAGCATCTGGGTACGCGACGGCTTGTACGCCTTGATAAGCGACGTGCTGTTTGTGCCCGACCGCAACGACCCCACGAAGTATCACCCGCGCATCAGCGTGCAGCACGACTACATCTACCGCGCACTGAACGACTGGGAGAAGGCCGCCTTCAACCGTCTGTACGACCAATATTACTACCATCGCCACAACGACTTCTGGGGACAGCAAGCCATGAAGAAGTTGCCCCAACTGACGCAGTCCACCCGCATGCTGGTATGCGGCGAGGACCTGGGAATGATTCCCGACTGCGTGCCCTGGGTGATGAACGACCTGCGCATCCTCTCCCTGGAGATACAGCGTATGCCCAAAGACCCGAAGCAAGAGTTCGGACACCCGGACTGGTATCCCTACCGCTCCGTCTGCACCATCTCCACGCACGATATGTCTACCCTGCGCGGCTGGTGGGAAGAGGACTTCCAGCAGACGCAGAGATATTACAACGCTATATTGGGACATTACGGCGCCGCCCCGGCAGTTGCCACGCCCGAACTTTGCGAAGAAGTGGTGCGCAAGCATCTCTACAGCAACTCCATCCTTTGCATCCTCTCCTTGCAGGACTGGATGGCGATAGATGGCAAGTGGCGCAACCCCAACGTGCAGGAAGAACGCATCAACATCCCCGCCAACCCGCGTCACTACTGGCGCTGGCGCATGCACCTCACCCTGGAGCAACTGATGAAGGCCGAAAGCCTGAATGAGAAGATCCGCGGAATGATAGAGCAGACGGGAAGATAAAAATCTCTTCCAAACCGAACCAGAGAAAGGAGACCGGCACTTGCCCGTCTCCTTTCTTTTTCCTCCGACGCTTGCCCAAACCGCAAAATATCCCTAAGTTTGCAAAAAAGAATCATCCCGACATGAACAGCTACATCTTTTTAGACAATATCCGCTACTTCGCCCACCACGGTGTAGGCGAACAAGAAACGTTGGTAGGCAATGAGTTCACCGTCAGCCTGCGCCTGCAAGTCGACATCCGGCGTGCCGCCGAAACGGACGACGTAGCCGACACCGTCAGCTATGCCGATGTGTACGAAGCGGTAAAAGCAGAGATGTCCATTCCCTCCAAGCTATTGGAACACGTCGCCCGTCGCATCACCGACCGCCTGTTCCGCAACTTCCCGCAAATAGAAGAAATAACCCTGAAGCTGGCGAAGCGTAATCCACCCATGGGGGCGGACATAGAGGCTGCAGGAGTGGAGATATGCCGACACCGCAGGGAATGACGCATGGTATCCCCCATTCATTAGCTATTGACACACAGCGACTTCCTACTGCAAAGCCAATGCACCTGTTTTGCAGTGGCGCTGCAAATGCTTTGCAGTAGTACTGCAACTCTTTTGCAGCAGTGCTGCAACTGTTTTGCAGTGGCGCTGTAACTGTTTTGCAAAAACTTTTCTTACCTTTGCCGCCTGATGCCATTGCACTTACACTCCGGTAAAACGATGAAAAAGATACACGTTGCACTCCTTTTTGGGTTACTTCTGATTTGTGCCTGCTCCCCCGACAGACAACTGGAAAGCTTCTTCCTGCAAGCCGACTCGCTGCTGGAGGAACAGCCGGACAGTGCGCTGCGATTGCTACGAGCCCTACCCTCAAGCCGCGAATTGTCTTCACGCGAAAGCGCCCGCTATGCCCTCTTGCTGGCACGCGCCACGGATAAATGCGAAAAATCCTTGCTACCTTGCGACTCGCTGCTGGACATCGCCCTGCATCATTATGACGACAACGAAAAGGAACAGGCTGTAGCTCTGCTCTATAAGGGCAGGCTGGAAGTGGAGATGGAGCAAACAGAAAAAGCAACCGGACACTTCCTGAAAGGACTGGAAATTATAAAGAATTACCCGGAAGAGATTGAAATAAGGCGGCATCTGCTTAGCTCGCTGGGCAACGAATATTTCGACGCATGCTTATACGAAAAGGCAGGAGAAGCTTATAAGGAGTTATACAACTATTGTGTAACGGAGAAAGATAGATCCATAGCATTGAACAGCCTCGGTTCTTACTACTCCGCAATAGAGAAAGAAGATTCAGCACTTATGCTTCAGCACAAAGCATTGGAATATGCCCAAGCATCGAATGATTCTACGATAATTGCAATATCCGCCCTCCATCTAAGTGTAAAATACTACCTCAAAGAAACGACTGACACCGCCCTATATTATGCACGAATGTCCCTGCAATGGCTTCCCAAGAATAAAGAAGAAGGCATTTATTATGCCAACATAGGAGATATCTTATTAGATAAAGAAGAACAAGATTCTGCCGCATACTATATAAAAAAGAGTTTAGGAGATAGTACGGATATAAAAAAGCGGGCAAGTACCCTGTTAAGTCTATCCTATATAAAAGAGGAACAAGGAGATTATCAGGCAACCACCGATTTACTATATCAAGTTGTGGATATCATTGACTCTCTATACTATAAAGAACAATCCACTAAAATACAACAACTTATTCACCAATATGATACCCAGGCAAAGGTCAGGGAAGAACACGCAAGAGGACGGAACACTCTGATCATTGCCATCGGATGCTTCATATTCTGCTGTCTCCTTATCACCCTTTTCTATCAGCATCACATCAGTAAACGAAAAAGACTGCAACTCATCAATGAACAAAAACTGAAGCAAGCCCAGGCAAGACTCACTTCCCTACAAACTGCCATTGAAGAGAGTCAGCGCATCGTGGCCCTGCTGCAAAAAGAGCACACCAACCTGATACAGGAAAATGAGAAAAGCCAGCAAGAGATACAAGAGCGGGAAGCCTCCATCGAACAACTGAAAGCCGAGAAAGTGACATTGCGCAATTGGTTGTTCAAGCAAAGCGACATATATAATAAGGTAATAAAACTATCCAAGCAGAACGTATCGAGCAAAAAGGAACTGAAAGTATTGACAGACACAGAACAGAAGAAACTCATGGAAACAGTATTGGATGTTTATGCCGACTACATATCCGACATGAGAACCAAATATCCTAAGTTGACAGACGAGGACTTCCTGTATCTCTGCCTGGACGAAGCCGGACTCTCTCCCCAAACCATTTCCCTGTGCTTTGGAAATACCGATACGCACGCCCTTGCCCAACGAAAATATCGTCTGAAAGGGCGAATGAAAGGCGAAGAATAAGCAAATGTGATGATACAGATTCTTATATAGCTATAAAACAGCAGTTTGAGAAATCACAGTGTGATTGGTTTCATGCTCCTATATCAACCTTTCCCTCTAACTTTGCAACCATAAACCTGTGGAAAGTACAAGAACAATTGCATCACAAAAACTAAAACAATTAAGATATGGAGAAAAGAACTCATTACTTAGCATTCATCGCCTTGCTACTGATTCAAGGAGCAACCTTATGCAGCCTGACCGGATGTAGCGAAAGCGAAAACGCAGAACTAATCATGGATGATTTTGCCGGCCGGTATGAAATCATCTCTATCACTTCGGGCCAGGCATTGGACTTGAACAATGACGGCATTGCGTCCAACGACCTCTACAGCGAGTACTCTGCCCCATTTCATTGGGAAGATGCCTCCTATCTGCCGGATTCTTTCGATTTTACCAACCCATACAATTACGCGGAGTTCCGCCGGAATGAATTGCTAAGCATAAATCTTGCAGAGTTCCGCTTCCCCTGCCAGTATTTCAACGATGAATTTATGCTTAACAATCCGCATATTCCAGCCTTGCGATGCTACAACTGGGGACTTAGCTGTATGTTCTATCAATTGGAAAAGAATGGCGAAGTATCAATACTCCCCTCAACCATCCCCAGTGACGAGCCGGTTGACAACATGGGCTACGTGCGCTCTCTGCAGCGCCTGACCCAGGATATCTTCCAAGTGGAAATGACCCTGCAGATATATGACTTCAAGCAACAAAAGTGGGCAATTACTCCAGTAGATGTAATCTATGAGCGGAGGGTCATTTTTTCTTAATCTCCATAATCTCGATATTGCGGAAGTCCGTCGGATGACTCTCTGACTGCAATGCGATTCTTCCTTCTTTCAGAGGGCCGAAAGGCAGTTCCGGAGTAGAGGTTGCATCTTCACCGCCAATGACGAGGTGGGTATAGGTCAAGATGGTATCACCGTTCACAATGTGGTGCACCAGGCTGTCGGCATATACCACCAACTCAAAGTTCACCCATTGGTCGCCATCGAAGGTCTTGCCATGACTGGCATAGGTATGGGGAGTGTAGCGCTTGCCGTCTACGTCTATCTCGGTGCCCGGAGTACATGCACTTCCCGTGGGACGCGGTTCACCGGTTCCGTCGCCACCCAGCAACTGGGCTTCTATGGAAACAGGGAAGGACTGGTCCAGCTCCATGCTTTCGGGCGTCTGTGCATGAAACATGATACCGTTATTGATAGCCGCCCACGTGGGAGCACCCTTCACCGGTTCGTCCACAAAGCGATACTCCAACCGCAACTTATAGCTGGAGTAGGACTTATTGGTAAAGATATGGCCGAAACGGTTTTTGAAGTCATCGTCGTACGCGTCGTAGCGCACCTTGAGCATGCCATCTTCCGCACGGAAGGTGTTGCCGAAGTTCTCGCCGACGGGATAGCCGCTGATCTTGACCGTCCAGCCGTCCAGGTCTTTTCCGTTGAAAAGAGATACCCACTCTTCCTGTTGCTGGCCCTTGGGCGAGGAACAGGAAACTAAGCACAATAAAATAAGCGATAAAGTTGTAAGTGTTTTCATGGTTTTATATGGATAAAGATTATTTCTTCCGTTTCCGCTTTCTTGCAGATTCCACCGCTTCGGCAACCACCGGTTTGTTGGCAAATCGCTTGGTGTAAGTGGTATAATCGGGCACGGCACGTTCGTACGTAGGGTCAAGGAACAACGGACTGGAAATGATATGGTCTGCCGTACTGCGATTGCAGCAGAAGACGATGTTCTCTACACCGGCAAGGCGGGTCAGGGCCTTTACGTCGGTATCGTGGGGCTGCAAGGTCATCGGGTCGGTGAAGAAGAAAAGATAATCTATCTCGCCGTCCACAATGCGCGAACCCATCTGCTGGTCACCGCCCAACGGACCGGACTTGAGAATCGTGAAGTCCCACTCCACATCGGGATGCTTCTCTTGGAGGGCTTCGAGAATCAGAGTTCCGGTAGTGCCCGTACAATAAAACTTATGCCCCATCAGCAGTTCTGAGTTCCAAAGTACCCACTCGATGAGGTCTTTCTTCATGGCATCGTGCGCCACTAATCCAATTTTTCTAACTAACTTTTCCATAAGCTAATACCTTTTATTTCGCCACAGAGGGCTATAATTGCGAAAAGAGTTTCTTTCCACGCAAATAAAACTGTGCCAATATACTGTTTTTTGTCCGTTCGGGAATCACGGAGAGAGAAGTTTTTTTCAGATTTTCTTCGCGAGAGGGGGTAAACGAAGTGCGGAGAGAGACAAAAGCACGACGTGCACGGAGCACTGCCCAAGCATTGGGAAGTTGCCCTTTCAGCACGAAACCGGCTGCTGCCACATAGTCCAGGAAGGTACGCACACGCATAACGGAAGCCAATTCCGCCGACGGCAAGTTCTTGTAAAGCATTAAAAGATTATTACGGAAATTGAGAAAGGTCTTCTTCGGATTCTCCTTCTTCAGCGTGGCACCGCCCACATGATAGACCACGCTCTGCGGGATGCATACAATCTGCCTGCCACGGGCACGGAGACGCCAACAAAGGTCTATCTCTTCCATGTGGGCAAAGAAGCGGCCGTCCAATCCACCTGCTTCCCGGTAGTCTGCCGAACGGATGAACAAGGCGGCACCCGTAGCCCAAAAGATGGGGAGAACGGTGTCGTATTGCCCGTTATCAGTCTCTACCACGCCCATGATGCGCCCACGGCAGAAGGGATATCCATAGCGGTCGATGAAGCCTCCGGCAGCACCGGCATACTCGAACTGCTCCCTCTGTCGCCAACTGCGTATCTTGGGCTGACAGGCAGCCACTTCGGGATGAGCATCCATATAGGCGGCAAGCGGAGCAAGCCAGTGTTCAGATACTTCCACATCCGAGTTGAGCAGCACCACATATTCTGCCGGAACTTGCTGCAACGCAAGGTTATAGCCATCGGCAAAGCCATGATTCTCTTCCAGCAGAACAAGGCGCACGGAAGGAAACTCACGGCGAAGCATATCGACAGAAGCATCCGTAGAGCCATTGTCCGCTACATAGACCACTGCCCCATCGGCCTCGGAAAAGCGAACCACTGAAGGGAGAAACGAACGGAGCATATCGTGCCCGTTCCAATTTAATATGACAACGGCTATCTTATCCATCTTACACGGGGTTATTTCGTTTTCTCTTCCAACGCCGGTGCGACCAGAACCAGTAGGCAGGTTCGCGAAGGATGGTCTGCTCCAGACGGCGGACAAAGCACTCGGTGATTTCTCCTTCGGCAGTCTGCTTGGGAGTTTCGGTAATCAAGTCGAAAGATACCTTGCAGTATCCCCGGCGCACCCGTTGCAGTTCGCAATAAAATACGGGGAAGTCCATCAGCTTGGCAATGCGTTCGGCACCATCCATAAATACGGTATCTTGGTTGAGGAAGGTAGTCCAGTAGTGGGCTTCGCTGCGATTGGGCGATTGGTCTGTAATCAGTCCGACTACAATCCGCTTGCCCTCACGACGCAGCTTTATCACCTCGCGGGCAGTGGAGTGCTTAGGCACATTGTATCCGCCGAAGCGGGCACGAATGTACTTGAACATCTCGTCCAAGTACTTATTTTTTAGCGGTTTGTATATCTGCACCGGCAGATCGCCCGGCTGCATGATGGAGCCCATACCTATAATCCATTCGAAATTGGCATAATGGGGAATCAGCAGGATGATGCCTCCATGCTTTTCGACCATAGTCAGGAACTCTTCCTTATTATGATACTCCATCCGGCGGCAAATCTCTTTGAAGGATATTCGCAACGTCTTGACTTCCTCCAACATGTAGTCGCAGATGTAGTGATAGAACTTACGCTCTATCTCGCGCAACTCGGTTTCGGTCTTCTCGGGAAAAGAGTTACGCAGATTGCGACGGACAACCTCCCGCCGGTAGTGAGCCACATGGCGCATCAGGAAGTACAGCCCGTCGGACAGCACATAGAGTGCGCGGAAAGGGAGCAATGCGACGAGCCACATGCCGGCGTAGGTCAGCCAATAGAGTATTCTCGATTTCATATTTTTCAGTCACTAAGTATCGTCCCCTGCAAAGCAGTGCCATCTTCATTGAAATCGCCCAAACGAACAGATACGACCTGATTGTCCAGTGTATCGTCATGGGGCACCTCCACACGGATATAGTTGGCAGTAAAGCCATGCATCGGCAGTCCCGGTTTGGGGCGTTCCAGCAGCACCGGCATGGTCTGGCCTATATGCCGGGCGTAGAAAGCACGCGTTTTCCCGTCCGAAAGTTCGAGCAAGCGCTGGCTACGGCGATGCTTCTCTTCGGGCGTCACCACATGGTCTATCTTCAGTGCCTGTGTGCCGGGGCGCTCGGAGTAGCTGAACACGTGGAGTTGCGTCACATCCAGGCTTTTGATGAACTCGTAAGCCTGTTCAAAGTATTCTTCTGTTTCGCCACGGGTACCTACAATGACGTCCACACCGATGAAAGCGTCGGGCATCACCTCCTTTATCTTCTTTATCTTCGAGGCAAACAAGGCGGTATCGTACCGACGGCGCATCAACTTCAACACTTCATCGCTCCCCGACTGCAAAGGGATATGGAAATGAGGCATGAAGTGAGCCGAATGGGATACATATTCTATGATTTCATCCGTCAGCAGATTGGGCTCGATAGATGAAATGCGGTAACGTTCAATGCCTTTTACCCCGTCCAGCGCCTTCACCAAGTCGAAGAAAGTCTCTCCGGTAGTCTTGCCGAAGTCACCGATATTGACACCGGTCAGCACAATTTCTTTTCCGCCTTCGGCGACTGCCTGGCGGGCTTGCTCCACCATAGAGGCCACCGTGCCGTTGCGGCTACGCCCGCGGGCAAAGGGGATGGTGCAATAGGAACAGTAATAATCGCAGCCATCCTGTACTTTCAGGAAGAAGCGCGTACGGTCGCCACGAGAACACGAAGGAGCGAACGAACGAATATCTTTCAAGGCAGAAGTATATGCCTCTCCGGTTTCGTGCTTTTGCAAATCACCCAGATATTGAAGCAAGTCTTTCTTCTGTTCGGCACCAAGAACCACGTCTACGCCTTCTATCTTTGCCACCGCTTCCGGCTTCAACTGCGCATAGCAACCGGTCACCACCACAAAAGCACCGGGGTGCTGTTTCACCAACTTATGAATGGCCTGGCGGCATTTCTTGTCGGCAACCTCCGTCACCGAGCAGGTATTCACTACACAAATATCCGCTTTCTCCCCTTTGCGCGCCGTGCGCACCCCGGCTTCCCGCAGGATCTTGCCGATAGTGGAGGTCTCCGAGAAGTTCAGTTTGCACCCCAACGTGTAGTAAACCGCCGTCTTATCTTGAAATATATTAGTATCTATCATGAGCTTATAAACGCATTTCCGATGCAAATGTACGATTATTATTATATTTTTCCTACTCTTACACAATCAACAGACAACGAGAAGTATAAAACCGCCCGAAATGAGCCCGGAGGAAACAAGAAGGAAAGCAAGCTGAATCCGGCTCTATTCGACAGGATTTATGAAAACGTTTAGAAGAAGTTTCAAGAGATATTCATATATTAGCAATATAGATGGCTAACATGTTGCACAACATATAAATAGACCTCAAAACAAGCTTTCCTCCAAAAAAAATATAAAAAAAGTTGGGTTTTTAAGAACAACATATTTAAAAAGTACATACCTTTGCATCGTTTTAATAAAGCAATTGATTGTATTACGTTTTTAAAAAGTAAAGAAAATGAAAAAATTAGTTTTGATGGCTGTAGCTATCGTAGCAGTATCTTTCGCATCTTGTGGTAACAAAGCAGCTAGCGCTGAACAAGCAACTGCAGATTCAATCCGTATCGCTGACTCAATCGCAGCTGTAGAAGCAGCAGCAGCTGAAGCAGCAGCAGCCGCAGCAGCAGTTGATACTGTAGCCACAGATAGCGCAGCAGTTGTAGCTGAATAATTTCAGAACAACAAACTGGAGAGAATTGAAAGTCTGACGTGCGAAAAGCACACCAGACTTTTTTTATGCCCGTAGGCAGGCCATTTTGTGCCTGCACGTACATCGGCTCACGCAGATAAATGCGACAGCCGGCGTAAACAAGTGTTAAGTATTGGTCTTATTTCACAAAAAGGGATATAAATTAAAAGAAAAGTGGTAAAGTATAGTGCGGCATCCAATTAAAAGCCGTTACTTTGCACCAACGAAAACAATAAGAGGTTTATTACGATCTGCTTTTCATGATGTTACTACTCGATTAACCACATTGAGAATTTTCATTTCTGACTACAACTTCCTAAGACTCCTTTATTGAATTATTAATTTTTTATTTTTTGTATTTATGAATATGTATATTGGAAACCTTAGCTACAACGTTAAGGAATCGGATTTGAGACAAGTAATGGAAGAGTATGGAACAGTAGAATCAGTTAAACTGATTGTTGACCGTGACACAAGAAGATCAAAAGGTTTTGCCTTCGTAGATATGCCTGAGAGCGCTGAAGCTCAACGTGCAATCACCGAATTGAACGGAGCAGAATACGTAGGTCGCCAGATGGTAGTTAAAGAAGCATTGCCGAAGAACTAAATATTGGCTGACAATAAAGCGAGGGACATATCCTAATTTAGGGTATGTCCCTTTTGCTTTTTACAGATTTTCCTTATCTTTGACACAAGAACTCTTATACACTAATAGAATATGAAAACAAAACTGATAGAAAAAGTAAAACGAATAAGCACTGAATATAAATTCGGCGACTTCTTCCGCAACTTCATTGCGGTAATGCTGGGTATCATCATCACCTTTGCCGGCAGTGACTGGAATACGGAACGAAACACCCAAAAGGAAGTCAAGAAGTCCTTGCAACTGGTAAAAAGCGAACTACTTCTGAACAGGGAAGAAATGGTAGCCTTGAGAAACAGAGTAATACTGGAACAACACGCAGCAAATTACCTTTTTGAACACAAAGATAATCCAGCCGGAATGCCCAAAGATTCCCTCCTCAAATATTTCCCGCTCCCCTTTCAGTGGAGTAAATTCACGTTCACCAACGACGCCATGGAAATGCTCAAGGCATCTGCACTCATTCAGAAAATACAAAATAAGGAACTTGCCTTGCAAATTATGAAAGTCTACGGAGCAATCAAGGCTGCCGAAGCTTCTTTCGACAAATATAGCAATGTAAAAGACCTGGTACAAAATGAGTTCAATGACAATCCGAAAGTAAAAGCCCTTTCATACAGCCTGACACAACAAAGAGAAAAGGCCCAAGACATGGAAAGTGAATTTGAACAACAACTCCATCTCCTGTATACCCAGCCCGAAGGTTTACAACTCCTCCAAGCAATCCCCAACATACAAAGCCCGCACATCTACCAGGTAAGTGTAAATGTAATCGACGAAGCAATCGCAGCCATCGATGAGGAATGTAAATAGTTGAAAGGAACCGGAACGGATTATACCATTACAAATCACTAAAACACATGAGAAAGAAACTGAAGGAAATCATCACCTCCCCCACCGCCACAAGACGAATGGGAGATTTTATCTGTAACTTCGTTGCAGTAGTGCTGGGTATCATCCTCACATTTTGGGGTAGTGACTGGATTACAGAACATAAAAAGCAAAATGAAGTAAAAGATGCATTGTCACTGGTGAGAAGTGAGATATTGATGAACCGCGAACACATTGAGAAGATGAAAGAACAAGAAATCTTTGAAAAAGACGGCACCCACTATTTACTTAAATACAAAGATAACATGAAGGAAGCATCTTCCGACTCTTTGGAAAAATACGGAAGCTTTCCCTTCCAGATAACAAGCTACATCTATATAAATGATGCCATGGAAATGCTTAAATCATCAGCTCTGCTACAAAACATCCGAAAGAAAGAAATAGCGACTCAACTTATTAGAGCATACAGCAGTATGAAAGAAGCCTATGACGCCCATGCAGACTATGAGAACTATAAAAAAGAGAAAAGCGACAGACTGTTTAATAATAAAGAGTTCCTGATATCCTGGCAGAAAGAAAAGGTAAAAAGTTCCTCCTTCAAAAAAACTTGGGAATTCATATTCAAATACCCGGAAGGAAGAGACGCAATAGAAAACATCTACAATAACCATCAGAATCCCGGCTACATATACGACTCTTATCTCCAAGTTATTGACCAAACCATTGCGATTATTGACAAAGAATACAATTAAAAAGGAAGAAAGTTCTAACTCTTTCTATGAATTATTCAGCCCTAAGATTAAGGAGCAGTTGGGAAAATATTTTTCTCCAGTTGGGGAAAAATATTCAAGAGCCTTAAGGATAAAAAGAAAGAGGTTATGTCACGACATAACCTCTTTCTTTATATATGAAGTTTGATTTATGCTTCTTCAGCAACTACTTCGAAAGGAATTTCTACGGAAACTTCCTTGTGCAGCTTTACGATAGCTTTGTAGTTACCAACTTCTTTCACTGCGTCTTTCACAACGATAATCTTGCGATCAACTTCGTGACCCAGCTTAGCCAACTCTTCTGCAATCTGGATATTACCAACAGAACCGAAGATAGTACCGGTAGAGCTAACCTTAGTAGCGATCTTCAATGATACGCCTTCCAGCTTAGCAGCCAATGCTTCAGCATCCTTTTTAATTTTCTCCAATTTGTGAGCACGTTGCTTCAAATCTTCAGCCAACATCTTCTTTGCAGCAGGAGAAGCGATGATAGCTTTACCTGTCGGGATGAGGTAGTTACGACCATAACCGGACTTAACAGTTACGATGTCGTTCTTATAACCCAAGTTTACAATGTCTTCTTTTAATATAATTTCCATACTTTCCTCCTCCTATTATTTCATCATGTCAGTTACATAAGGCAGCAACGCCAAGTGACGTGCTCTCTTCACAGCTTGAGCTACACGACGTTGGAACTTCAAAGAAGTACCTGTAATACGGCGCGGAAGGATCTTACCTTGCTCATTCAAGAATTTCTTCAAGAATTCGGGATCTTTGTAATCGATGTACTTAATACCACTCTTTTTGAAACGGCAGTATTTCTTCTTCTTAACGTCTACTGAGGGCGGAGTCAAATATCTGATTTCTGATTGAACTTGTTGAGCCATGATTAATCCTCCTTTTTAGTTGATTTAACACTTCTTCTCTTCGCAGCGTATTCAGCAGCGTACTTGTCTTGCTTGAAAGTCAAGAAACGGATTACGCGCTCGTCACGACGGAAGTTAATTTCCAGTTTGTCAATAGCAGTAGGTTCTGCATTGAACTCAATCAGCTGATAGAAACCGGTTGACTTCTTCTGGATTGGATAAGCCAGTTTTTTCAGTCCCCAGTTTTCTTCATTTACAATCTCAGCACCTTCAGCAGTAAGGATGCCTTTGAATTTTTCTACCGCTTCCTTCATCTGAACATCAGACAAAACGGGAGTTAAAATGAAAACGGTTTCGTATTGATTCATACTCGTTTAATTAAATAAATAATTTATTCGTTTAAAAAATGCGGTGCAAAGGTAGACATTTTATTTTGAACTACAAACATTTAATGTTTTTTTGTGTCCCGATATAGGATTTATCGAGGAAGAGAAGTATCTTTGCAAAGTTGTTTAAACAATAATTTCATGATAGAGCAATTCAACTTTGATATCCGACTTATCTTTGCCATACTGAACGGCAAGGTATCGGCCGCTATTAACCGTAAACTATCCCGCAACTTCCGCCAGAATGGTTTGGAAATCACTCCGGAACAATGGACTGTCCTTATCTTTTTATGGGAAAAAGACGGAGTGACACAACAAGAGTTGTGCAATGCAACTTTTAAAGACAAGCCCAGCATGACGCGCCTCATCGACAACATGGAGCGCCAGCACCTGGTAGTGCGCATATCGGATAAGAAAGACCGCCGCACCAACCTGATTCACCTGACCAAAGACGGAAAGGAACTGGAAGAGAAGGCGCGGGTTATTGCCAACCAGACTCTCAAAGAAGCCTTGCATGGCGTCACCATTGAGGAACTGCGTGTGAGCCAGGAAGTTCTAAGAAAGATATTCTTCAATACCAAAGACTGACCCGAACGACACGCCGGAAGGCCGATAAACCAACTATTTACGTTGAATAATAGTTTTTTTGCAAAAATAATTTCGCTTGTTAAAGAATTATGCTTTTCTTTGTGACAAGAATATAATAATCTATTAAAATACATACACATGAAAGGCTTATTAAAAAATCTGGGCTTGGTATTAATCGTGATAGGAGCTGTAATCCTGGTTGCATGTTCTTTCACCGGCAATGTTAACAACAATACCGTTTTGGGTACATCAGCTGTTTTGGTAGTAATAGGATTAATTTCTTATATTGCTATCAACAAAAGAATTGCAGATTGATATCATAGAGAAAAGGAAATAAAAAAGGCGGTTGCATTGCAATCGCCTTTTTTATTTCCCAGCTGGGAATCCAAGTCTTATCATGACTCAGATTCCGGAGTAATCAGTTTGTATCCCTTTCCGTGGATGTTGATAATCTCGATAGAATCATCTTCTTTCAGATGCTTACGCAATTTGGTGATATACACATCCATGCTGCGGGCATTGAAGTAGTTATCATCAATCCAGATGGTCTTCAGCGCAAAGTCGCGTTGCAGGATTTCGTTGGCATGAGCACACAGCAAGCCCAGCAGTTCCGACTCTTTGGTAGTCAGCTTGGTCTGCTTCTCGGCGGTCGACAGAATTTGTTTCTGCGTGTCGAACGTAAACTTACCAATCTTGTAGATGTTACTTTCCTTGTTCTTCTTGCCACGAACACGTCTCAAGATAGCTTCAATTCTGAAAGTCAACTCTTCCATGCTGAACGGTTTGGTAATGTAATCGTCGGCACCGATTTTGAAACCTTCCAGGATATCATCTTTCAGCGTTTTGGCTGTCAGGAAGATAATAGGAATTTCGGCGTTGGCTGCACGTACTTCTTGTGCCAATGTAAATCCGTCTTTCTTCGGCATCATCACATCGAATACGCACAAGTCGTATTTATTCTTCAGGAAAGCCTTGTATCCGGCCTCTCCATCGGGATATAACTCGGCAGCATAGCCCTTCGCCTGTAAATATTCTCTTAAAAGCATGCCAAGATTTTCATCATCTTCGCACAGTAAAATACGCAGTTTCTCGTCCATATCAATCAATTTTTTAATAAAGGTAATGCAATAATAAATTTAGTTCCTACGTTCAGTTCACTTTCCGCCCGAATGGTTCCCTTATGATCGAGGATGATTTTCCTCACATAAGCCAGTCCTAAGCCGAAGCCCTTCACATCGTGCAGATTACCTGTATGCACGCGATAGAACTTATCAAATATCTTCTTCAGATTCTCTTTCTTGATACCAATGCCGTTATCCTGAACAGAGATCATCAATTTACCGGGTTCATTCCAAGTCTTTACGACGAGCAGCAGATCAGCATCCGGACGTTTGTACTTCACTGCGTTGTCCATAAGGTTGAAAATCACATTCGTAATATGCATTTCATCTGCAAAAATAGCCGGGTCGGTAGCATTGAGTTCCGACTCAATCTTTCCGTTGTAACGTTCCACTTTCAGTGTAAACGTATTGATAACACCCGTTATCAGTTCATTGGCATCCAGTTCTTTCATCTTCAGAGTAGCCTTCTGACGATCGAACATAGACATCTGAAGCACTTTTTCTACCTGAAACCTCAGTCGCTTCGTTTCATCATTGATGACACCCGATATATGCTGGAACATAGCCGGAGATTTGCCCACAGCCGGATCTTTCAGCATTTGCGCCGCCAGCGAAATCGTCGAGATCGGCGTCTTGAATTCGTGCGTCATGTTGTTGATAAAGTCATTCTTCATCTCCGTCAACTTCTTCTGGCGGAACACGATATAGATCGTGAAGATGAACGTTATCAACAGTACGAAGGTGAATATCATCGACGGTATCATGAAGCCTACCGAATCGAAAATATAGTCCCTCTTGCCCGGGAAGTGTATCTTGACGATACTCATGCGCGCAGGCGGATCATTCAGGAACAGCGGCTGTGAGTAAGAACTTTCGCTCCCCTCGTCGCTATAGTCCGAACAGCGATACACCTCTCTGCCATCCCGGTCTATCACCTTAAAGTGATAGTCCAAATCAATGCCATTGTCTATCAAGCCCGATTTAAGATACTGGTCCAGGTTCTTAAAATTAACACGGTCTTCAATCGGTTTGTCACTGGCACGATAAATCATTTGAAAAACCACCTCATCGACCAATGCACGCTGGTAGAGATAACGGTTTTTGACCATCTCGATCTGCGAACGCGAAGTCTGAGGAATCGTCTTTGTCCCATGTTTGCGCGAAATCATAGCCCTGGGCAGTTCTGAAGGCTTATTGCTAAACGTTTTCAGTTCAATGGTAGAATGGGAGCCATCCGGTGATGTCATCATATACCGCTGGGTCTGCACTATTCCACCGCTGCCTTGCGACTGTTCCCACGCTTTCTTCTCAGCTTCGGAGATATCTTCCCGTAGCCAACGGTCAACCTCCGCAGCCTCCACATCTTTAGAAGCAGCCATCAATGCGCGCTTCACCGATTCATCAAATTGTTCGTTACGCATCTTCACCATTTCCTCGATGTAGCTGATCTGCAGATACAGCAAACTGAGGAAGGAAAGACCCATTACGACGCCTAATATCCATATTGTTGACTTTTTCATAGTCACAAAATTAACACTCCCTAATTAACACTCCTAACAAATTAACCTGATTTAACCGGACGTTCTCGTTAATTAACCGAAGACCGTTTTTTAGGTTGCATTATGAGCACTATAACAAAAAGGGAGACCTTTGGTTTGCAAATTTAATAAAAAATTAATTGTTCCTGTTCACATTTCCTTATGTTCTTAATCAGCGTTAATAAAAAAAGCCGTCATTACCTATATATAGGTAACAACGGCATTAACATTTGTTTATTTTAGTAGTCAGCAAATTATTCTTCTGCCTGCTTAGCTTCGAATTCCTTGATCAACTTGTCTTGTACATCGCTCGGAACGAGTTCGTAGCTGGCAAATTTCATGATAAACGAAGCACGTCCACCGGTCAGTGAGCTAAGGGCTGTCGAGTAAGAGGACATTTCTTTCAACGGCACTTTAGCGCTCAGCTTTTCATAACCGGCTTCACTGTTCATGCCCATAATCATGGCACGGCGTCCCTGCAAGTCACCCATCACGTCACCCATCTTGTCGGACGGAACGAACACTTCTACGTCATAAATCGGTTCCAGAATCTTCGGGCCGGCATTCTTGAAAGCTTCGCTGAAAGCATTACGTCCTGCCAGCATAAAGGAGATTTCATTGGAATCAACCGGGTGCATCTTGCCGTCGTATACGATAACGCGAACGTCGCGGGCATACGAGCCGGTCAGCGGGCCTTGCTCCATACGAGCCATAATACCCTTGAGGATAGCCGGCATAAAGCGGGCGTCGATAGAACCACCCACAACACTGTTGACAAAGACCAGCTTACCGCCCCATTCCAACGGAACTTCTTCAGTACCCTTTACATTCATCTTGAATTCCTGGGCACCGAACTTATAAGTATCGGGCATCGGCATACCTTCGTAGTAAGGCTCTATAATCAGATGCACTTCACCGAACTGACCTGCTCCACCGGATTGCTTCTTGTGGCGATAGTCGGCACGGGCAGCCTTCGTAATGGTTTCACGATAAGGTATCCTCGGCTCTTCGAACTTGATTTGCAGTTTCTCGTTATTCTCCAAACGCCACTTCAACGTGCGCAGGTGGAACTCACCCTGTCCGTGTACAATGGTCTGACGCAATTCTTTGGACTGGTCAATAACCCATGTCGGGTCTTCCTCGCGCATACGGTTCAGGGCAACCATCATCTTTTCCGTATCCGATTCGTTCAGCGGCTTGATAGCACGCGAATATTTTGAGTTAGGATATTTAATGAAGTTGAAGCGGTTCTCCGTTCCTTTGCCGTTCAGGGTATTACCTGTATGCACATCTTTCAGTTTCACGGTACAGCCGATATCACCTGCCACCATTTCTTCCACCTTGACACGGTTGGAGCCTGCGCAAGCATAAATCTGCGCAATACGTTCTTTGGAGCCGCGGTCGGCATTGGTAAAGTCTTCACCTTCGTGCACCTTGCCGCTCATAACCTTGAAGTACTGAACATCACCGATATGCGGTTCTACGGCAGTCTTGAAGAAGTAAAGGGAAGTCGGTCCGTTCGGATTGGGTTCTACTACTTCGCCGCGTGTATTGTGTACCGGAGGCATTTCGTCTACAAACGGCACTACGTTGCCCAGAAATTCCATCAGACGGCGCACGCCCATATCTTTTCCGGCACAAACGCAGAACACGGGGAACATACCGCGGGAAGCCAATCCCTTACGGATACCTTCACGCATTTCGTCTTCCGTCAGTGAATCTTGTTCGAAGAACTTCTCCATCAGACTTTCATCATGTTCGGCAGCAGCCTCTACCAAGGTCTTATGCATCTCCGATGCTTTCTCCATCTCTTCTGCCGGGATATCTTCGATAGTGGGAGCGCCACCATCGGGACCCCACGAATATTTTTTCATCAGCAGCACATCAATCAATGAATTGAAGTTCGGCCCCGTAGCCAGCGGATATTGTACGGGGACCACCTTCGAGCCGTAAATCGCCGTCAGTTGCTCCAGCACCATATCATAGTCGCACTTTTCGTTGTCGAGCTGGTTCACCAGGAAGATGACGGGTTTGCCCAACTTCTCGGTATAGCGGAAATGGTTCTGCGTACCTACTTCCGGACCGTACTGGCCGTTCAGCAGCAGGATGGCGGTATCCGTCACATTGAGTGCCGTCATAGCCGAGCCTACAAAGTCATCACTACCCGGGCAGTCGATGATGTTCAGCTTCTTTCCGTTCCATTCCACATGGAAAACGGTGGAAAACACAGAATAGCCATATTCTTGCTCCACCGGGAAGTAATCGCTGACCGTATTTTTGGCAGTAATTCTGCCGCGACGTTTTATAATACCACTCTCAAAGAGCAGCGCTTCTGTGAGAGTGGTTTTACCCGAGCCGTCATTGCCAAGGAGGGCAATATTCTTAATTTCATTTGTCTGATATACTTTCATGATATATTAAGATTTTAAGTGAATAACTGTGCATGCCTTCGCATACCTTCATTTTAAGTGAGGCGCAAATTAGACATTAATCAACAAAAAACCAACAAAGGGAGCTATGTTCTACAACATGCAACAGTGCAAAGAAGGAAATGCCCGGATGGAAAGAATATTTATAAAAGTAACTTAGCAGGGTTCATGATATGAAAGAAATTCGTATTTTTGCCACCCAGAAACAATTCTCCCATCATCATGAACAAGCTACTATTAATTGCGTTGCTGGCAGTATGCCCCTACATAGCAACGGCACAAACCAGTCAGAAACAACCGGAGCAACGTCCCCTCATCGGCATCTCCTGCTCACATCCCGGAAACAATTCATCTACCCGGATGACGTACACCGAATCCGTAATCCGTGCCGGAGGCACTCCGATGCTCATCCCCATCACCACCGACAGCCTGGTGCTGACGGACGTCATCAAGCGCCTCGACGGCATCGTCCTGATAGGTGGCGGCGACATACATCCCTCCTACTTCAACGAAGATCCCATAGAGCAATTGGGCGAAGTGGATTCCCTGCGCGATGTCTACGACATCGTCCTTATCCGCCTCGCCGCCCATCGCAACCTGCCGATGTTGGGCATCTGCCGGGGCGAGCAACTGATTAACGTGGCATTCGGCGGAACGCTCTATCAGGACATTCCTTCCCAGCACCCCGACACCACCGTCCACCACGACCAGGACGAACCGAGCAGTGTGCCCACCCATATGGTACACTTTGCACCCGGTTCCGCAATAGCCTCCATCATAGGCGGGACACAGTTTTTCACCAATACACACCACCACCAGGCAGTGAAGCAGGCTGCTCCCGGCTTCAGGATTACGGCATGGGCGGCAGACAGCATCCCCGAAGCCATCGAGTCCGCCTGGGAATATCCGATATGGGGCGTACAGTTCCATCCCGAAGCGCTGACGGTGGCAGGCGACAGCGTGGCGGCACGCTTCTTTCACTTCCTGATCGATAAAGCCGATACTTACCGGAAAGCCCGGGAAATACACCGGCGCATTCTGTCCATAGACACGCATACGGACACTCCGCTCGATTTTGACGATACCTACAATATAAGTACGCGCGCGAAATCCCAGGTCTGCATCCCCAAAATGGAAGAAGGCGGGCTGGACGGGCAATACCTTGCCTGCTGGGTGCGCCAAGGGCCTTGCGATGAAGAAGGCAGCCGGAAAGCCGTGGCCCGCGTAGATGAACTGATGCAAGGCATCTACCGCCAGGTGGAAATGAACCCCGACCTGTGCGCCATCGCCCGCACCCCCGACGACCTGCCCAAGCTGAAAGCCGAAGGCAAGAAAGCATTCTACATCGGGATAGAGAATGGTTACGGCATCGGCAAAGACCTGAAAAACATAGCCCGTTTCCACGACTTGGGCGTCACTTATATCACCCTCTGCCACACCCGAAATAATGACATTTGCGACAGCTCTTCCGACAGCACCGCCCGCTGGAAAGGCATCAGTCCCTTCGGCCGCAAAGTGGTAAAAGAGATGAACCGCCTGGGCATCATGATCGACCTATCCCATGCTGCCGAAAGCACTTTCTGGGATGCATTGAAGTATTCAAAGAAACCCGTCATCGCCTCCCACTCCTCGGCAAGCGCCATCTACAAGCACGACCGCAACCTGACCGACGAACAACTACGCGCCCTTGCCGCCCACGGCGGCGTGGCACAAGCCTGCCTGGTAGACGAGTTCCTGAACCCGGATGCCAAGAGCGCCAACCTCAGCGACTTTATGAACCACCTGCTGCACATGATTGAAGTAGCGGGCATCGACCATGTCGGTATCGGTTCCGACTTCGATGGTGGCGGTGGCGTGAAAGGCTGCAACGGCGACAACGATTTTATCAACATCACCGTCCGACTGCTGGAACACGGATTCACCGAAACAGACATCGCCAAGATCTGGGGCGGAAACTTCCTGCGCGTGATGCGGCAAGTGCAAACTAAATAATAAAGACCGAAAAACAGCACAAAAAGGAGAGATTAGAGCCATAATCTCTCCTTTTTGACGTATTTGCATACCCTCTTTTTCTTTACATTCGCCTACCTTTGTCACAAAACAACAACCCAATTATTAATTTCTAATACCAACTTTTAATGAGAAGAAAGTTTATCGGGAGTCTTGCATTCATAACCGGACTCCTCTGTTTGTCTTCTACAAAAGCACAAACGGTAATTAGCAGTTCGCAGAGTCCCTTCACCCCGCAGGCTTATGAACAAACCCTGCGCACCGGACAAGAAGGGAAAGGCACTTTCTCCGTAGGCGAAGGTACATTCTTGCTGAACGGCAAGCCTTTCGTAGTGAAAGCTGCTGAACTGCACTATCCCCGCATTCCCAAACCGTATTGGGACCAACGCATCAAATTGTGTAAAGCATTGGGCATGAACACCGTCTGCCTTTATGTCTTCTGGAACTCCCACGAACCCCGCCCGGGAGAATTCAATTTCACCGGACAAAATGACCTGGCAGAGTTCTGCCGCCTGTGCCAGCAGAACGACATGTACGTCATCCTGCGTCCCGGGCCTTATGTCTGCGCCGAATGGGAAATGGGCGGTCTACCCTGGTGGCTGCTCAAGAAGAAAGACATCCGCCTGCGCGAACGGGACCCTTATTTCATGGAGCGCGTAGCCATCTTCGAGAAGGCAGTGGCTGGGCAAGTAGCCAACCTGACCATTCAGAACGGCGGCCCTATCATTATGGTGCAAGTGGAAAATGAATACGGTTCTTACGGAGAAGACAAGGAATACGTATCACAGGTGCGCGACATCGTACGCGCCAATTATCCCGACGTCACCCTGTTCCAGTGCGACTGGGCTTCCAACTTCACCCTGAACGGATTGGACGACCTGGTTTGGACCATGAACTTCGGCACAGGCGCCAATGTAGACCAGCAGTTCACCAAGCTGAGAGAACTCCGTCCCACCAGTCCGCTGATGTGTTCCGAGTTCTGGAGCGGCTGGTTCGACAAATGGGGCGCCAACCACGAAACACGCCCGGCAGCCGATATGATTAAAGGCATTGACGAAATGCTGTCCAAAGGCATCTCCTTCAGCCTCTACATGACCCACGGCGGCACCAACTGGGGACATTGGGCGGGAGCTAACTCACCCGGCTTTGCCCCCGACGTGACCTCTTACGATTATGACGCCCCCATCAGTGAATCCGGCCAGACCACTCCTAAATACTGGGAACTGCGGAAAGCCATGGCAAAAC
>JAUUPT010000143.1 GCA_030843315.1 Bacteroidaceae bacterium
TACTGGCTATTGTCACTGTATTAATAGCATGAATAAAGCTCAAACTCCATTTGTCTAATGAAGATTCCTGTAAATAAATGTTTGGATAAGAAGAGTATTTGTAATTGATGAATCTGAAATGTGTGATTTTATTATGCGTGAAGGAACTGCTATTGTAGATGCTATCCAAGTTACAATTTCGATAAAGGAACCTGCAACTCGTGAACGCGAACTAAAAGGTCTTCTCGCTGCCATGAACAAATATCAATTGTCTGAAGGAACAATCATTACTTTGGAAGACGAAGAAGAAATAACAGTCAATGACCGGCAACGCATTTCTATACGTCCGGTTTGGAAATGGCTGCTGCAGTAATAAGACAAAAAAGCCAACTAATTCATTTCTAATTAGTTGGCTTTAATCTTAATAATTAAGGAATATCTCTAATACGTTGATTTATCCCGTTATTTTTAAGTAGAGTCCTAAGAAAAGGACTTTTTAAGTATGCTCTTATTCAGCAAACTGCACTACTATGCTTTAGGAACCGAAATAATAGGATTGTTATCATCCTTAGAAATTCCCTGATTGTTATTGATTTCATCTTCAGGAATCACCCACAAGAAGATTGGAGCTTCTGCCGGAAGATCAAATGCACAAACACTCGGGAAGTTGGCACCCGTTCTATCCAACGGTTTCTTCAGACGCATTATATCATAGAATGAGAAGCCTTCTCCCCACAACTCGATACGGCGCTGGAACCAAATTTCATCCTGCACACCTTCCGGAGAAGATGCCGCGCATACATAAGAAGGATCACGATATGTCTTCACGAAACTCTCAAGTACACTTTTTCCTCCTGCAACATCTCCGCTCATGGCTAAGCCTTCAGCTTTGATGAAAATCATCTCTTCTACACGCATCAGCGGGAAGTCGCACGCATTGGTAGCATTGTTGTATATATTCTGATAAGGACCAAACTTAACATTAAGATAAGGAGCTTGCCAGCCCAACCATTCTGCAACATTGTAATTGTCACCCTGATAGGTTATTTCCCAAGTCCAGTCTACATGAGGTGTCTTCTTGGTAAAATCGTATCCTGCGAAATCGCCTTTCTCATCGTAAATAGGATCTGCCAAAGCCCACCAGCCTTTACGAACATCAGTATCCGGTATTTCATCAAATAGCCTGCTATTGATATAACGACCGGCATAACCCGGCGCATAACCATTTCCGGTAAACGAGCACATATGAGAAGGAAAGTTCAGGATACCACTCTGCACGATGTCATTAGTTTCAGTCACAATGTTAGCCCAAATCCAGGAATTTGAGGAACTGCTGTTAAAAGTAGGCACAGATACTTGTTCTTTTGTATAAGGAGTATATCCTGCCATAGCCTTATCGGCATCGTCTGCAGCAGCTTTCCAATTTTGCATCAGCAAGTTGGCACGTGCACGAAGGCCATAAGCTACGTTGGCATTGATCTGGTCTTTATCGTTACGCTTGGTCGTCAGCAAAGAGACAGCTTCGTCCAAATCCTTCATGATAAGGTCGTATACCTCCTGAACCGTTGCACGCGGGTTGTTGGCAACTTCTTCCGCTGTCATATCCTCTGTCAGGATAGGCACTGCCAGAGCCGTTTCATGTCCCTTGTATGTATACTGATAAATCTGTACCAGATTCAAATAAGACCAGGCACGGAATCCCAAGGCTTGTCCGCGATATCCGTTAAGCGCCTCATCATCAGAGTTTGCTTTAGCTACTTTCAGGATGTCATTTGCCATTTTAATCTCATTATAGAACAGGTTCCACATGAAGTAGGTAGCTGTACCGGTATCTGTACGGTCAGTCAACTGCAGTTCAGAATTGTACCAGTTGTAACCGGAATTTTCAGATGGCATATCCATACCGCTGGCATCCAGCATCATACAGACAGATGCAAATCCGTAATCAAAGTGTGCCGTACCGCCATACCACTCGCCGATAGCGTTGTACTGAATAAGAGCTGATGACAACCCCATCACATCTGCATTCAGCTTAGCAGGATCTTTCGACTGTATCTCATCCTTTTGGCCGGATGTTATTGTGCCGCCCTCGGGAACTTCATCCAAATCACATGAAGTATTGCAGAACAGTAATGCCATAGTAGGCACAAGATAGAAATATTTATATAGTTTCATATTCTTCGCTTAGTTTAAATTAGAATGTTAGTTTTATACCTCCCGAAAGTGTACGTACCGGAGAATATCTCATTGCATTTACACTTGAACTGGACTGACGCGGGTCAAGACCTTTCCGCTTGCTCAGTAACGCTACGTTATCAGCAGCAAAATAAATGCGTAAATTAGAAACTTCCAATCTGTTCAGCCATGACTTCGGCAAGGTATAGCCTACTGTAATATTAGTCAAATCCAAATAGTTGGAACTAATCAGGAAACGATCCGACGAGGCGTTTGCATAAGTATCGGTATTACACAAACGAGGAATATTGCTATTGGAATTTGTAGAAGACCATGACTTCAGTATGTCTTTGTGCCAGTTCTGACCGGCAGAAGAAGCACTACCGTTGTGCATCAATGAAGCATAACCGCTATCATAAACGCGTCCGCCCAATTGGTATGCGCAAGAGATAGAGAAATCAAAACCATAAGCAGACACTGTAGTACCGAAACCACCGTATACGGTAGGCAACATATCGCCTGTCTGATAGCGGCTCGCCTTGTTCCATTCCGTAGTAGTTTCCTGGGTTATATTGCCATTATCATCCTTCGTGTCTACGTAATAGAGAGCCTCTCCTTTCTCATTGACACCTGCATATTTGCGCAGATAGTATTGATACATGGATTCTCCTTCTTTATAAATAGTAGAACCGGAAATCAATTCACCGTTCAACTCAGGAGCCAACTCCAGAATCTTATTATTGATGAACGTTGCATTGGCAAATACATTCCACTGGATATTCTTATTGCTTATAATATCTGAGTTCAAATCAATTTCAACACCATTATTACGCATCGAACCGATATTCTTGGGATACACCGCATAACCGTTTGACGGAGATACCGGCATATAGTACAACATATCGGTTGTCTT
>JAUUPT010000144.1 GCA_030843315.1 Bacteroidaceae bacterium
CGTCCTTTCTATAAAAGTGTCACTATCATGATTCTTCCGCCTATTGCGCGGGTGAAATATTCATCGTTTGCTTTCCGCCATTTACGTGAATGTGGTAAGACGTTTATGCCTGAAGTGGTAGATGTACTTTACGACCGTTTTCATGGTGGAACATTCTATTTGCAAAAGGTGATGAATATTCTTTTTCTCCGAACGCCTGAGGCTGGTACGTGCGGTTCGGAAATGATAGAGGAAGGCATTAACTACATCGTTAACTTTACGGCAGATACGTATGCCGAATTACTCTATCAGTTACCCGACAAGCAGAAGCAAGTGCTTATTGCCATCAATCGTGAAGGACAGGCACGTAACGTGATTTCCGGTGCATTCTCCAAGCGGCATGGGTTGGTGTCGCCCAGTTCGGTGCGTTCTGCATTGGCAGGTTTGCTTGATAAGGACTTTATAACAAAGGAGCGGGATTACTATCAGGTGTACGATCTCTTCTTCAGTATTTGGCTGGCGAGAGAGGAACATTGATAAGATGTACTATCCGGGAAACCGCCGAAACTTTAGAAGGAAGGATACCGGTGCACGAAACAGTTTGCATTAGCCTGCTTGTAACTATTTAATCAAACAGTTTTTATCATTCCTTCACTCCATCTACACCCACTTCTGAGCGGGGGATTTCTCCGGCACCGGGGAAGGAAGGGCTCGGCACCGGGGAACACCCTTTCCGGCACCGGGGAACCCTGCCTTCTCCGGTGCCGGAGAAATCGGAAACTTACCTCATTCCTGAAACTGTAATGAATTAATTCTGCTAACGTAGTTTGTTCTCATGCTTTTTCTATTGATTGAAATCACTGCTAAAACAAAAGCTCATTTAGCAAAAAAACACATGTAGAGTGCCTTTTAAGAGGAAATGTATCAAAAATACTACCTTTCGTAACATTTGTTATATGCCTGATAAATGCTTTGCCTTACTTTTGCCAGCACAAAACCCATTTAGGGCTCAATAATAGATTTTTTATTAACTTTAAACTAATAAGTATGTTGAAAGACATTAGTCTCAGGATTTGCACATTAATTGTGCTTCTCTTTGCGGGCATTACTTCATTTGCCCAGCAAATTCAAGTGAAAGGTACTGTTGTAGAGAAATCGACCGGTGAGTCGATTATTGGTGCTTCCGTATTGGAAGTAGGTTCTGATAGTAACGGAGCGATAACGGATATTGATGGTAATTTTACCCTCTCTGTTGCTTCCGGTGCTACGTTGTCTGTATCTTATATAGGTTATAAGACGGTTACGGTGAAAGCCCAACCCACTTTGCGCATCGAATTGATAGAAGATGCGCAAATGATTGATGAGGTGGTGGTAACCGGTTACATGGCTGAAAAGAAAGCCAGCCTCACCGGTTCGGTTGCTGTTGTTAAGATGAAAGACGTTGCCGATATTCCGACCGGTAATGTTCTGTCGAGTTTGCAAGGGCGCGTAGCAGGTATGAACATTACCACCGATGGTACTCCGGGTGGTGGAAATACTTCTACGCTGGTTCGTGGAAAATCGTCTTTCCGTGATGGTGCCAACTCTCCTCTTTATGTAATAGACGGTGTGATGACGCGTGAAAATATCTCCTCTATCCTTTCTTCCAATGATGTGGAATCCATTCAGGTATTGAAAGATGCCGCTTCTGCTGCTATCTATGGTGCACAAGCTGCCAATGGTGTCATCATCATTACCACTAAGCGTGCCAAGAAAGGAGAAACGCGTGTTGATTTCGATATGTCGCTGACAATGCAGACTTATCAATGTGGCTTTGATATGCTGAATGCCGATGAATGGGGGCAGGTTTACTGGCAGGCCTACAAGTATGCCAATAACGGTGCCACTCCGAGCAGTGAAATATATGGTAGTGGTGCCACTCCCCAACTTCAGGATTATATTGGCCTGAATGGTGTGAAAGTACATGCGGTCGATACGGATTGGCGCGATGAGGTCTACCGTACGGCTTTGATGCAGAACTATAGTGCTACACTTTCCAAAGGTTCTGACAACGGTTCTTTTTCATTGGCTTTGAACTATCTTGACCACGATGGTCTGGTGAAGAATACAAATTTCCAGCGTATCAACACCCGTATCAGTTCTAACTATCATTACCTGGATAATCGTGTGCGTATCGGCGAGAATGTTGCCATCAATCGCTGGACACAAACCCTCAGTCCCGGTGGTGTGGATGAAAATGCCATCAAGCAACATCCGGCCAAGAGTGTTTATGATGAAAATGGTGGTTACAATGATGCCATCAACGATGTTTTGGGCGATGCTCCCAATATGGCCCGTCTGCTTGAAAACGAAAAGCAAAACAAGCATGAATATTGGCGTATCTTCGGTAATGCATTCCTTGAAATAGAGCCGATAAAGAATCTGGTGTTACGTACAAATTTTGGCTTGAACTATTATGACGAAACCAATAAGGTTTTTGAACCTGCTTGGGCGCGTGACGAAGTCAATAAACTGACTCAGGAATCTAAGAAGAACCTCGACTGGGTGTGGACGAATACTGCCACGTATACCACGTCGTTCGGTAAGAACAACATAACTGCATTGCTTGCTACGGAAGCCAAGAAGAACCATTCGGAAACAATGTTCGGCTATGGTACAGGGCTTGCGGTGGAAAATGAAGATTATATCTATCTCGACGGAGTGACAGCCGGTAAGAATGTGGGCGCAGGTGCTTCTAACTATGGTATGGTTTCTTACTTCGGTAAAGTGAACTATGATTATGAAGGACGTTATCTGGCATCCATTACAGTCCGTCGCGATGCTTCTTCGCGCTTGGCAAAAGGTAATAATGCAGATTACTTCCCTTCGATTTCAGCTGGTTGGCGTATTTCGAGCGAGAAGTTTATGGAATCTACTAAGAACTGGCTGACGGACTTGAAACTTCGTGCTTCTTGGGGTA
>JAUUPT010000048.1 GCA_030843315.1 Bacteroidaceae bacterium
CGTGAAAATGCTGTCGGGACATCTGCTGTTCAACCGTTTGCTCATCTACGGTAACTTCGGTTATCGCGACTATCCGAGTGCAAATACCAACTTCGTAGGAGATTTCGAGGCCGAATGGCTTGTCAACCGTTCAGGAGACATCCGCCTGAAGGCATACAACGAAACGAACGACCGCTATTATACCCGCACCAACCTGACTACACAGGGTATCGGTATCATCTTCAGAAAAGACTTCGATAAATGGGGCGAACTTCTGTTCTGGAATAGGATGAAGTTGAAACGATTAAAGAAACAACAAGAAGCCAACAAAGCAAATCCGCAAAACAATGGTCAGTAATACGTAAGTACCGTCGTTTTGCGGATTTTCCCTTTTTAAAATGGCAATGGTCCGTCCGACCCTACTCCTCCAAACGGATTGTCCGTTTGTACCGGGAAGTCGGCAGCCGAAGGCGGTGGCGGCGTAGCATCACTACCGATAGGCGCATTCATACGCGACCCGAACGTAGCCCCTCCACCATCTGAAGGAGGTGGAATCACCATATCGTCCTCCGGATTTTGGAAACGGGTGTACTGGCCGATGAAGCGCAGGCGCACATCACCTACAGCACCGTTACGGTGCTTGGCTATGATGATTTCCGCCATACCGCGAAGGTCACTACCGTCGGCAGAAGTATATATCTTGTAGTATTCGGGACGATGGATGAAGCACACCATATCGGCATCCTGCTCAATGGCACCGGACTCACGAAGGTCGCTCAACTGCGGCCGCTTGCCCTCTTCTCCTTCGCGGTTCTCCACACCACGGTTCAACTGAGACAGGGCGATGATAGGTATGTTCAGCTCCTTAGCTAGCCCTTTCAATGAACGTGAAATGGTACTAACCTCTTCCTGGCGGCTGCCGAAGGACATTCCGCTGGCATTCATCAACTGAAGGTAGTCGATGATGATAATCTTCACACCATGCTCGCGCACCAGGCGGCGGGCTTTCGTACGGAGTTCGAATACCGAAAGGGAAGGCGTATCGTCCACGTAGAGCGGGGCATCTAGCAGGTCGCGCAGTTTGTAGTCAAGCTGCTGCCATTCATAGTCCGCCAGTTGTCCGCTCTTTATCTTCTCACTCGGAATCTCGCACACATTGGATATCAAACGGTTCACCAACTGCACGTTGCTCATTTCAAGAGAGAAGAGGGCTACAGGGTTGCGGAAGTTCACTGCAATATTCTTTGCCATAGAAAGCACGAATGCCGTCTTTCCCATCGCAGGACGGGCAGCTATGATAATCAAGTCGGACTTCTGCCAACCGGCAGTCATCTTGTCCAATTTAGTGTAGCCGCTTTCCAAGCCACTCAAACCATCGGTACGTGCGGCGGCTTTCTGGATCAGGTCATACGCCTCGGCTATGATAGGATTAATCTGCGTATAATCCTTCTTCAGGTTCTGTTGCGAAATCTCAAACAGTTTGCCTTCGGCTTCCTGCATCAAGTCGTCCACGTCCAGCGTTTCGTCAAAAGCCTTGCTCTGAATATTGCTGGTGAACGTTATGAGTTCGCGGGCCAATGCCTTTTGTGCAATAATGCGCGCATGATATTCGATGTGTGCGGAAGATGCTACCTTGCTACTCAACTGTGTGATATAGAACGGTCCGCCTACTTCTTCCAAATCTCCCCGCTTGGCAAGCTGCTCTTTCACGGTGAGGATATCGACCGGTTTCTGATTTATAGCCAGGTCGGTGATTGCGGAATATATCAGCTGGTGCCGGTGCTCGTAGAATGACTCCGGACGAAGGATTTCGCTTACCAAGGAATAAGCGTCTTTCTCAATCATTAAAGCGCCCAACACTGCTTCTTCCAATTCCGGCGCTTGCGGCTGGATACGACCATAGTCAGTAACGGGTTGCGGCGTTTTACCTTTCGGAGTACGGGATGTTCTTCTTTGTTCTGCCACTTTTTTAGTTATAAGTTATTAGTTATAAGTTATTTTACTAATGCTTGATTATAAGTTTTGCTTAAAAGGGAGAGCAAAGATAACTCTTTTCTTGAATCGTTCGGTTGCGATTAACATATAAGTTTTTAATTAATTGTTAACTTTGCATCCACTAATAAATAACTTATAACTCACAACTTATAACTAATACCATGCTTGCCTTTCCCAATGCCAAAATAAACCTGGGGTTGAATATCACAGAGAAACGCCCCGACGGATACCATAACCTGGAAACTATATTCTATCCCGTCCCCATTGAAGATGCACTGGAGATAAACCTTTTGCACGAAGGCAACGGGAAATACCGCCTGCATCAGGCAGGGCTGGAGATTGCCGGAGAGGCAGATAGCAACCTGGTAGTAAAAGCCTATAAACTGCTGGATGAAGTCTTCGGCCTTCCTCCGGTAGACATTCACCTGTTCAAGCATATCCCCTCGGGTGCCGGACTGGGTGGCGGTTCGGCAGATGCCGCTTTTATGCTGAGACTGCTGAATGAGAAGTTCAATCTCGGACTGACAGACGAGAAACTGGAAGAGCTGGCTGCCAGGCTGGGCGCCGACTGCGCTTTCTTCATCAAGAACCGGCCTACTTATGCCGAAGGTATCGGAAACATCTTCTCTCCTATCTCCATTTCACTGAAGGACTACCAGATATGGCTGGTGAAACCGGATATCTTTGTCTCTACGCGGGATGCGTTTGCACAAATCAAGCCCCATCGCCCCACAATGTCCCTGAAAGAGATTGCCCCGCTGCCCGTTGAAAAATGGAAAGAGTACATGGTCAATGACTTCGAGGAAAGCGTATTCCCGCAATTTCCCGCCATCGGAGAGATAAAGGAAGAGATGTACAGGCAAGGTGCCGTATATGCTTCCATGAGCGGTTCGGGGTCATCGGTCTACGGATTGTTCAAGGCAGATTCTGCATTGCCGGAAGTAGACTTCGGAGAAAAAGCGTTTGTATATAAAGGCAGGTTAGCGGACAAAGTTCTCTGATTCCTCTGAAACAAAAGGCTTGCAAGGTTGTTTCTAACCCAAACAAAACCAACCTTGATTATGAAGAAGTTCAGATTCTGCCTGTTGGCAAGCCTGTTATTGCAGGTCTCTATTTCTACTTTTGCAGTAGGTCTTCCTGCAAAGATAGACACTGCTTTTCAAAAAATGTATCCCCAAGCAACAAATGTGGAATGGAGCCAGATGGCGGGATGCTACGTTGCGGAGTTTATGATGGACAATCAGGAGATTGACGTCTGGTATAGCAACGATGCAGATTGGGTTATGACCGAAACCGACGTCGAATCATTGGAAAAAGTACCGGCTCCTGTTGCAGAGGCATTCATGAATAGTCAGATGGCAGGTATGCGATTGAGAGATGTCCGCATCATCACCTTCCCCAAGCATCCAACGGTGATTGTAATCGAAGTGGAGCAATACAACTCAGAAGAGGAATTCCAGTTATTCTATGCTCCGGATGGAATGCTGTTGCAAAGCTTGGACGTAACCGAGCTCGGAGGAGATATATATCCCGGACTATTCTTCGATGATTAGTGATTAATGATTAGTGATTTGTTTATGAAATCACTAATCATTAATCGTTAATCACTTAATACACTTCTACTTTGGCTGCAATGCTCTTTGCTTTATCGCGTAACGCATCGAGGTTGCTGCCCAGCGGTGCATAGCACAGCACTACACCCATACGGCGGTTTACGCGGGTAGTAGGCTTACCGAAAATGCGCAGATAAGTATCTTCCTCTTTCGTAACCTCTTCCAACCCACGGTAGTTGGGACGTTCCTGGCTGGCAATCGGAGACAGGATAACGGCACTTGCCCCGATACGTTCCTGCTTGATGCCCGGAATAGGCAGACCGAGCACGGCGCGCAGATGCAGTTCGAACTCATTGAGGTTCTGTGTGCCTGCCAGCGTCACCATACCCGTATCATGCGGACGCGGAGAAAGTTCGGAGAAGTAAACCCCATTCTCGTGGCTGAGGAAAAACTCTACGCCCCAAAGCCCGGCACCGGTCAGGGCACGCGTCACCTTCTCTGCCATCTCCTGCGCTTCCTTCAGATGGGCAGGGTCGATATGTGCAGGCTGAAAACTCTCGCGATAGTCTCCACCCTTCTGCACATGCCCGATGGGCGGACAGAACAAGGTAGGGCCATTCTTCTGAGTCACAGTCAGCAAGGTTATTTCACTGTCGAACTTGATAAACTCCTCGATGATAAGTTCCTTGATATCCCCACGGCTACCGTTGCAACCATATTCCCAGGCATGTTCCAGTTCACCGGCACTCTTTACGAGAGACTGCCCCTTGCCGGACGAAGACATCAACGGCTTTACCACACAAGGGAAACCTATCTTCGCGGCAGCAGCTTTCAGCTCGTCCAAAGACTTGGCATAGAAATACTTGGCTGTCTTCAATCCGAGTTCTTGGGCTGCAAGGTCACGTATCGCCTTGCGGTTCATGGTGAAGTTCACGGCACGCGCACTGGGCACTACCTGTATGCCTTCCTTCTCGAAGTCGTACAAACGCTCCGTACGGATAGCCTCAATCTCCGGGACGATGATATCCGGTTGATGTTTACGTACTACACGCTCCAAAGCGTCACCGTCCAGCATACTGAACACTTCACATTCATCTGCCACCTGCATGGCTGGTGCTCCCGCATACGAGTCGCAGGCAATGATATACTGCCCCTTGCGTTGGGCAGAAATCACAAATTCCTTGCCCAGTTCACCGGAGCCTAATAATAAAATTTTCTTCATTTCTACTTACTACTGTCTACTTACTACTTACTACTGCGAGGTTTTACCCCGCCATTATTGATGTTGTTCCCTCAACAAATCATTCACCGTCTTTACCGGATTGAATGTAGTCAAAGGCACTTCTACAAATATCGTATTCCAATCGCTCATGGCACCGTTCCACAATCCCGGCAGTTCAAGCGCTTTCAGGTCTTTACCATTCTTCGATTTATAGGAGATGAAGCCCGTAGCCTTGTCCACATACTTCACAAGGTCGAATTTATGCCCCTTGTAGTCGCGTACGGCACAAACCAAGTCTACCGGATTGAAGTGTGTACCTTTCTCGAACATTTCCTTCTTCTCCGGATCGTTCATATCAATCTGCGAACTTTCAAGGATTTGCAGGGAGATAGTACCGTCACTATTGTATGCCAGGAACGGGCCACCACCCGGTTCGCCCACATTCTTCACCATGCCGCATACACGCATCGGCCGGTTCAACTTTTCTTTCAGATACATCACCAGCTCGGCATCTTCCAGGTTCTTCGTCTCCGGATTCTTGCAATAAAGCTGTTTCTGGAGGAACTGAAGGATCTCAATAACCTGCTCGTGCGTATATTTGCCGCTATCGAGCAACTGGAGATAAGCAAACGCTTTCTGCTGAAGGGCAACCAGTACGCCCGCAATCAGTTTCTTATATAATACGGTGTCACCTTTCAGCTTGTCGGGCACTACATTATCTATGTTCTTTATAAAGATGACATCTGCATCGAGGTCGTTCAGATTCTCAATCAGCGCACCATGACCACCCGGACGGAACACCAACTTAGCATTATCGCGGAACGGCTGGTTCTCCATATCGGCAGCAATCGTATCGGTGCTCGCCTTCTGTTCCGAGAAGGTGATGTTATAATCCACCCCGTACTTCTTGGCGTATGCAACTGCCTTTTCATCGACCAGCGCTTTGAACAGCGCACGATGTTCGGGAGAAACCGTGAAATGCACATTCACCTTGCCATTCTTATTGGCAGCATAGAGCGCGCCCTCTACCAGATGTTCTTCCAGCGGAGTGCGGCTACCGTCATCGTACTTATGGAATTTCAACAAGCCTTTGGGCAAAGCGCCATAATTCAGTCCGGCAGTTTCGAGCAAAGCAGCTACCACCGCCTTATAGTTTCCGGCAGCCATCAGAGCGGGAATATCCTTTCCGGCAGTCTTCAGGCAAGCTGCGTTCAAGTCATTATAGAAGGCAAACTTCCCGATTTCATCGAAGAAAGTCTTCTCAAAGCCCGTCTGAGGTGCATCGTAGTCAGCTCCAAGAAACTCAAACAAATTCTTGAACATACGGCTGGCAGCGCCCGATGCCGGTACAAACTTAACCACTGTTTTATCTGTTTGTGTATACGCTTCCCATGCGTCCAGATATTTCTTCTGTTCATCGGTATCCGGAGCCAATATACCCTTCTCCACGGAAGCGGCTGCAGATAACTTCAGAAACGGGAAACCCTTTTCAAAACAAGCCAACTGATCGGCTATTTGTTCTTCTGAGATGCCTTTCTTTGCGAGCAACTCTTTGTCTTGCGGTGTCATCATAAATATCTTGTTTTATTAATTCATGCCCAAAAATACAAAAAAAGCAGAACCGCTGTTTAGAAAAAGAAGAAAAAACTTACCTTTGAAGCACAAAATACGGACGATTATGGAAACTGATGAATTTTTCACCACTGAAGAGAAGGACTTGCTCTTCTCTCTCTACCGGAAATTATTGCAGCTTTCGGGAGAAACGCTTCAGAAAGGCGACTGCAGAAAACTGAAAACACATCTTGTCAACACTATACAGAACAACCGCGTGCAACGGGATATCTTCGGCCTGAACCCTGTTATCAAGGATATGCAGACCGCCGTCATCGTAGCGGAAGAGATCGGCATGAAACGGGCATCCATCCTGGGACTCATGCTGCACGACTCCGTACGCTGCGGCACTTGCACCACCGAAGAGGTACAGCAAAGCTATGGCGAGGACGTAGCAGGCATCATCCGCGGACTGATACGTGTAAACGAGCTCTACTCCAAGAGTCCCACCATCGAGTCCGAGAACTTCCGCAACCTGTTGTTGTCCTTTGCCGAAGATATGCGGGTAATCCTTATCATGATTGCCGACCGTGTGAACGTGATGCGGCAGATAAAGGATTGCGAGAACGATGAAGCCCGCCGGCAAGTGGCCAACGAGGCTGCCTATCTCTATGCTCCCCTCGCCCACAAACTGGGCCTGTACAAGTTGAAGTCGGAGTTGGAAGACCTCTCGCTGAAATATACCGAGAAGGAAATCTACTATCATATAAAGGAGAAGTTGAACGAGACAAAAGCCTCGCGCGACAAGTACATCGCCTCTTTCATCGCCCCGGTACAGAGAAAGCTGGAAGAAGCCGGACTGAAGTTCCACATCAAGGGACGCACCAAGTCCATCCACTCCATCTACCAGAAGATGAAGAAACAGAAATGCCCCTTTGAAGGCGTTTACGATTTGTTTGCTATCCGCGTCATTCTCGTTTCCCAACTGGAAAAGGAGAAACTGGAATGCTGGCAAGCCTATTCCATCGTAACGGATATGTACCAGCCCAACCCAAAGCGCCTGCGCGACTGGCTGTCCGTGCCCAAAAGCAACGGCTACGAATCCCTGCACATCACCGTAATGGGCCCCGAAGGCAAATGGGTGGAAGTGCAGATACGCACCGAGCGTATGGACGAGATTGCCGAACGCGGTCTTGCCGCCCACTGGCGCTACAAAGGTGTGAAGGGCGAAACGGGACTGGACGAATGGCTCACCTCCGTACGCGAAGCATTGGAGAACTCCGACAGCAGCGGACTGGAAACAATGGACCGCTTCAAGCTGGATTTATACGAAGACGAAGTTTTTGTCTTTACCCCCAAAGGCGACCTCTTCAAGTTGGCTAAGGGCTCTACCGTACTCGATTTTGCCTTCCACATCCATAGCAAACTGGGCTGCAAATGCATCGGCGCCAGAGTGAATGGCAAAAACGTGCAGTTGAAGCAAGTGCTGCAAAGCGGCGACCAGGTAGAGATCATGACATCCAACACGCAAACCCCGAAGCAGGACTGGCTGAACATCGTGACCACTTCCAAAGCCCGCACCAAGATACGCCAGGCACTGAAGGAGATGGCAGCCCGCCAGCATGCCTTTGCCAAGGAGACGCTGGAACGCAAGTTCAAGAACCGGAAGGTGGAGTACGATGAGGGGACGATGATGCGCCTTATCAAGCGCCTCGGCTTCAAGGTGGTGACAGATTTCTTCCAAGCCATTGCCGACGAGGTGCTCGATGTGAACGACATCATGGACAAATACATCGAGCAGCAGAAACGCGAAAGCGATACGCACGACGAGATAACCTATCGCAGTGCCGAAGGCTACAACCTGCAACAGGCCATGCCTGAAGAAATAAGCACCAAAGAAGATGTGCTCGTCATCGACCAGAACCTGAAAGGGCTGGACTTCAAACTGGCACGTTGCTGTAACCCTATCTACGGCGACGATGTGTTCGGGTTTGTCAGCGTAACGGGAGGCATCAAAATACACCGCAGCGACTGTCCCAATGCCAGTGATTTGCATTCCCGCTTCGGCTACCGCATTGTAAAAGCACGCTGGGCAGGTAAGTCGCAAGGTACACAATACCCTATCACGCTGCGTGTGGTGGGGCATGACGACATCGGCATCGTGACGAACATCACTTCCATCATCTCCAAAGAAACAGGAATCACCTTGCGAAGCATCGGCATCGACTCCAACGACGGACTGTTTTCAGGAACGCTTACTATCATGGTGGGCGACACAGGACGACTGGAGGCACTTATCAAAAAGCTGAGGACGGTGAAGGGAGTGAAACAAGTAAGCAGGAACTAACCATGAAGTACGACCTAAAGAAACAACTCCGCAGTTTTGGCTATGCCTGGCAAGGCATCAAAGCCTGTGTGGGGAAAGAGCAGAACCTGAGCTTTCACTTGATTGCTACGGCTGTAGTCATCATTGCCGGATTCGCGTTCGGCATCACCCGGACGGAGTGGATGATCGTCATCCTTTGCATCGGAGTAGTGATAGCCGCCGAGCTCTTCAATACCGCCATCGAGAAGCTGGTCGACCTGGTTTCTCCCGAACGCCATCCCATTGCCGGACAGGTAAAAGACATTGCCGCCGGAGCAGTGCTGGTGTGCGCTGCTGCGGCGGCAATGATAGGATTGATTATTTTCGTTCCTTATCTCACCCGTTTTTTCTTATAATAAGGATAAGCCAGCAACACGAAGCAGAACAGTGAAAGCAGTGCGGCAACAGAGCCTGCATGATATATCTGCGCCTTATCCATCAAGTGGCAAGCCACTGCCATACCTATCAATATCCCCGTTTCCATCGACAAATGACAGGTAGTGTTCGCCGTTCCCCGCTGGCAATGATACGACAGTTTGACGAACATCCTCGTAAACGGCACCGTGACAAATGCCAGCACCCCCAGTGCCAACAGTGACCAGTAATCGCCCACAAACATCAGCGGCAGCAGCACTCCCGGCACAAAAGCAATCAGCACCATATTAATGGCAGGAAGCCAGGCACGGGACAACAGAAAGCGGTCGGCATTGCACCACGGCACCCCGATAGGAGCACGGAAGGCAACATATACCCTTGATGCAAAAAAGATGCTGAACAACCCCGCTGCCACAGACAGATAGATGACGGTACGGAAACCATAAACCTTATACAGCCACACGCCCAGCACTACCCCTACCAGCATACCCAATCGGGCAGCCCATGCATAAACTATGTTTCCGGCACTGCGCCGTGCCGAGGTAGTGATGTCGATGGCTACAGTGATTCCTGCCGTAGCCGCCAGCCCGAAGCATGCTCCCTGCACCACGGCAAGCAGCAAAAGATGCGCATAGCTGTCTACAAAGGCATAGCCCAGCGTAGCAGCCAGCATCACCAGGAGGGAGTACAGCAGCACATGCTTCCGTTTGTATTCGTCCACCAGATGGGCATGAAACGGACCTACAACGAACATAGCCGCCGCAAATGCCAGGAACATGCTGCCCACCTGTCCGATGGAGATGCCCAACTGCTGCCTCATCACGAAAGGCAGCAGCGGAAAAAGCATGTAGACGGATGCAAACAAGAGCAGGTTTGCCGTGCACATCCGCCAGAAGTTCAGTGTCATAAGTTTGTTAGTACTGTTCTGTCTCATTCGGGAAGTCTAAGTTCTTCACATCGGATATGTATCGGCTGATAGCATCCGTCATCACTGTATGGAGGTCGGCATAGCGACGCAGGAAGCGGGGACGGAAACCGTTGTTCATGCCCAACATATCTTGTATCACCAGCACCTGCCCATCTACGCCCCCGCCGGCACCGATACCGATAACGGGAATCGTCAGTTCGCTTGCCACACGCTGGGCAAGGGCGGCAGGAATTTTCTCCAATACCAGTCCGAAGCAACCGGCTTCTTCGAGCAGATGGGCATCACGCACCAGCTTCTCGGCTTCGGCATCGTCTTTGGCACGAACCGTATAAGTGCCATATTTATTGATGGATTGCGGCATCAGGCCAAGATGTCCCATGATAGGAATACCTGCACTGAGAATACGCTTCACCGTACCGATAATCTCTTCGCCACCTTCCAGCTTCAGAGCGTCGGCATGGCTTTCCTTCATGATGCGGATGGCAGAAGCCAGTCCTTCCAGTTCGTTGCCCTGATAAGAGCCGAACGGCATATCGACGATGACCATGGCACGCTTCACGCCGCGAACCACTGATTTAGCATGATATATCATCTGGTCGAGTGTCATGGGGAGGGTGGTTACGTTGCCCGCCATCACGTTGGAGGCAGAATCGCCCACAAGGATTACGTCCATGCCTGCACCATCCACAATCTGTGCCATGGTGTAGTCATAAGCGGTCAACATTGATATCTTTTCGCCTCTTTGCTTCATTTCCACGAGGCGATGCGTGGTGACTTTACGAGTGTCGTCTGAGATATATCCAGCCATAATAAATTAATTGTTTATACCCCCCGGCCCCCCTAAAGGGGGCGGGGAATAGTCAGTAATATACATTCTTAACGGAGTATCCCCCTCCCCCTTTAGGGGGTCCGGGGGGTAATTCCGCCGCAAAGGTAGTGCTTTTTCCCATTACTTGTGCACTTGGAGCATTTTATCGTACGTGAAGCCCTGGAAATCATCCAGGATGTGATGGCAAAGCGAAGCAATCTCTTCACGGCTGTTGGTGGTGGCAAGGCCGATGACGGCAGCGCCGGAAGCCATTCCCGCTTTCAGTCCGTTGAAGGAATCCTCAAATACATACGTCGTATCGGGAGTAGTGCCGAAGATGTCCATTCCCAGCAGGAAACAGTCCGGTGCAGGTTTGGAACGGGTGAACATTTCCGCGGTGAGGATGCGGTCGAAAAGAGTCTTTATCTCGGGATGGGCACGATACACGGCAGCCATCTTCTGGTCGTTGGAGCTGGTGACTACTGCCAGGCGGACGTCATGGCTGCGCAGGTCGGCAATAAAGTCGAGCACACCGGGGATGTAATCATACGACATTTCCTGTTCAAAACGGTTGAGGGCGGCGGTGATTTCTTCCTGCTCACGGGTCTTACCGGGGAAGAATGTATCATAAATGTAAACCAGCGTCTGACCTTTCACACGGTTCTCAAGGTCGGTCATACCTAAATAATCCACTCCGGCTTTGTGCCAGAAGATGCTGTATTGCGTCTCAGTGTCCACCACTACGCCATCGAAATCGAAAAGGACAGCAATGTTTTTTGTTGTATCCATAAACGTTCTTTTACCTTAATCTGTTAATACCTATAATTTATTCATCCGCAAAGGTGAGAATAATCTGCGAAGCAAACAAATTTTTTGTACCTTTGCACTACTTAATTGAGTCTTATCAAAATGAACAACCCGCACATTTTAGGCACCGAACGCATCGGCAAACTGCTTATACAGTATTCTATTCCCGCCATCATCGCCATGACGATCACCTCGTTGTACAACATTATCGACAGCATCTTTATTGGCCACGGCGTAGGCGCCATGGGCATCGCCGGACTTGCCATCACCTTTCCGCTGATGAACCTGGTAGTGGCATTCTGCACCATCGTGTCGGCTGGCGGATCTACCATCTCGTCCATCCGCCTGGGGCAGAAAGATATAGAAGGGGCCAACGAAGTGTTGGGAAATACGCTGATGTTCTGCCTTATCAATTCATTTATATTCGGCACTGTTTCATTTCTGTTTCTGGATGACATCCTGCTCTTCTTCGGAGCGAGCAGTGAGACGCTGCCTTATGCACGCGACTTCATGCAGGTGATTCTGCTGGGCACCCCCATCACCTATACCATGATCGGGCTGAACAACATCATGCGCGCCACGGGCTATCCCAAGAAGGCAATGCTGACGTCGATGGTGACCGTGGTCTGCAACATCATCCTCGCCCCTATCCTCATCTTCCAGTTCGACTGGGGCATACGCGGAGCAGCTACGGCAACGGTGATTTCGCAATTTATCGGCATGGTGTGGGTGCTGAGCCATTTCATGCAGAAGACGAGCATCGTGCGCCTGCAACGTGGTTTCTGGCGGATAAAGAAGCGCATCATCGTCAGCATCCTCTCCATCGGCATGTCGCCCTTCCTGATGAACGTATGCGCCTGTGCCATCGTGATTATCGTGAACAACAGCCTGCAAGAATACGGCGGCGACATGGCCGTCGGTGCCTACGGCATCATCAACCGGTTGCTTACGCTGTACGTCATGATTGTGCTGGGCCTGACAATGGGTATGCAGCCCATCGTGGGCTACAACTTCGGTGCGCAGAAGCACGACCGTGTGAAGGCCACCCTGTGGCTGGGCATCATCACCGGCATCTGCATCACCAGCACCGGGTTCATCATCTGCGAACTGTTTCCGCATGCAGTGTCCGCCATCTTCACCGGCGACGACACACTGATAGACCTTGCCGCCCGGGGCATACGCATCTGCGTAGCCATCTTCCCGCTGGTAGGCGCCCAAATCGTCATCGGCAACTTCTTCCAAAGCATCGGAAAGGCAAAAATCAGCATCTTCCTGTCGCTGACGCGCCAGTTGCTCTATCTGCTGCCCGGATTGCTGATATTCCCCCACTACCTGGGATTGGACGGAATATGGGCGTGCATGCCGGTATCGGATTTCTTTGCATTCATCACGGCAGTAGTGGCGCTGTGGCTGTATGTAAAGAAGCTGAAGAGGCTGACGCCTTATCCACAGTAATATTTACATAAATATAAAGTATTTTCAAATTCAGAAGATTGGAATTTTCTGCAAGTTCTCGTTTTATACGGTTCTTATTTTTAGTGGAAAATATTTCATAATCAACTATACATCAAAAAGTTATCATCATATTTTCAACTAAGTAGGGTTCATTTGGGGGTCAGGTTCATCTTGACCCTTCTTTTTAGAGCATTTTAGAAAATAGTGTAAGGATATGAGACAAACATAAAACAAATAAAATGCACCTATCAATAATGAAGCAAGAATCCACCTATAATAGCAAATATATTGACATATTAGTCCTCCTTTTTTAAAGCTAAAGGAATCATGTATCCTAATTTATTTTCACAAAAAGAAGATGAGATACATTATTAACATTCTGAATATAAATAGATTACAAAAACATATACTATTAAAAGCACTTCAAAGAAGGGTCAAGATGAACCTGGCCCCCAAATGAACCCTACTTCTATCATCTTCTCGATGATAATAATTTACAATTTGCTTATAATCCTTCTAATCAAAACAACCCCTACTTCCTGGCAAAACAATCCTTGTTTCGGAGTAAAGCATTCTTTGTTTCGAAGCAAAACAATCCTTCTTATTCGCTCTTGATACTCTTCACCGGATTCTCATTCGCGATGCGCCAGGCTTTGACCACTACCACCAGCACTATAAGCGCCAGCAACAACAGCCCCAACCCGATGAACCAAAACGGTGAAAGCAGCGCACTGTCCGGGAACTGTTCCATCCAAATGCCGGAGACATACCAGGCGAAAGCAATGCCTATCGCTACTGCGCCGAGCGCTACCTTCAGAATGCCGACGGAGAGCAGATGCAGAATGCCGGAAGCCTCAGCACCGTTCACCTTACGGATGGCAATCTCCTTGCTGCGGCGCTGGGTTTCATCGTTCACGTAGCCTACAAGCCCCATCAGGACAATGAAGAAGATGCAGAGCGTAGTCACCCAAACGGTGTTGCGGAAACGACGGACATCCTTATAGTTCTTCTGCTGGACGTCGGTATAGGTGGTGAAGTCCATGCTATACTTTGGATAAGCCTCTTTGACGAATTCGTTCAGCTGGCGCAGATTCTCGTCCACAGGTTCTTTCAGGCAGACGTTGAAGGTATTGGCTAACCTGTCGCTCAGAATGAATGCAGTGCAAGTCTGTTCTTCAAAAAAGCCCATATTGCGTACATCGTCGATGACTCCCACTACGACCGGTTTCCCTTCTACGCCCATCCATTGGGCATCAATGGGCAATTGTTGTCCCAGCGCCTTGCCTTCCCATTTCATAGTCTCCACCATCTTGCGGCCAACCAATGCTTCGCCGGTGTGACTGGGGAAAGTGCCTTCCAATAACTTCAGCCCTATTACCTGGGGAAAGTCCTTGCTCATAATCTGAAAATGCAAGGGAGCAATGAAGTTGCCTTGAACATCGTTGAGTATCACTGTGCTGTAATGCGAAAGCATCATGTTGGAAGAGCGTGCCACCGCCTCCACATAGGGCTGCCGGCGGATGGCATCTTCAATATTCTGCGCCTCATTTGTATAGCCGCCCGCCACTGCCATCCGTTCCGTGCGGAAACCCACACTGCGCGTCATCAAGTCGTGATACTGCCAGATGGTTGTGAGCAACATGCCGAGAATAAACGCCACTCCGATGAACTGTACAAACAGCAATCCCCGTTTCCAGGAACGTTTGCCGTCGGTATAGCTGCGGAATACCTGGGTCACCGGGATGCGGGCAAACATTCTGCCGGGAAGGAATCCTGCCACAAAAAACAGCAGCAATACCGTCAGCAGCGGCACCCACAGGTTCTGCCACGTGAACACCTCGATCAGGCGGACATGCAGCAAGTCTTCAATCCCTTCACGGAATACGTACATCAGCAACAGGCCGAGCACGGCGGAAGCCAATACCAGCAGAGCCGTTTCCCACAGAAACATCCCCAATATATGCAAGCTGTCGGCTCCACTGCACTTGTGCACTCCCACCGCCTTGGCCCGGCGACTGAAAGAGGCTACTGCCGCCAGCACATAGTTCATGATGGATACAAAGAAGATGGAGAAACCGAGCACACCGAGTATAACCAGACGGCGGACTGTGTCGGGCATATCCAGATAGATATCCGGCAAGGCTATGACACCGAACTCTCTCTCCCCATCCTGTTTGGTATCTGTATAGCGCTCCACAGCTTGCTGTACCCGCCGGTTCATGGCCTCCACGTCTCCGGCATGCTTCAGACGGAAAAACACCTGATATACATTGTTTATGTTCCATGTGCCCCGGAAGCCCAGTTTGTCGTCATACGTCGGCAATGAAATAACTATGTTATGCGGATAAAAGGTATTTCCGGGGACATCCTGGTAGATGCCTCGCACGGTTATATCAAAGAACTTGCTGAGAGAGAGCGTCCGTCCTACGGGATTCTCGTCACCGAAGAGTTCACGCGCCTTGCTCTGCGACAGGAAAGCCGTCTGTGGCTTGGCCAGTTCCTGCGGGTCACCTTTCAGTACCTCCAGCCCGATAGTCCGGAAGAAAAGCGTATCGGCAAAGATAATCTCCATATCTTCCAGTTTCTTGTCATCCATATAGAGTGCTGCCATTTCCGGCGGAAGGAAATTCGCGGAAAGGCTTGCCGACTCAACCAAATCGGGCAGCGCTTCCCACAAATCGGAAGCGGCAGGCCGGTAAGTTCCTTCATTGAATCTCTGTTGCTCCCCGTTCACCGTCCAGCGGACGCGAAGCAATGCCACCCGTTCGGGCTCTTTGTAGAAGTTCTCGTAATTCAGCTCGTATGCTATCTGCGAGAAGAGCAACACACCTACCAGCAAGCCCAGGGCAAGCGACAGTAGCTTAATGAGATTGCCTCCACGTCCGCGAAGCAATGTCTGAATTGTATAATAAATATGTCTCATGATTTTCAGATAATCTATTCGCTCTTGATACTCTTCACCGGATTCTCATTCGCGATGCGCCAGGCTTTGAGCACTACCACCAACACTATGAGCAGCACTACTGCCACTGCCGTACCTGCAAACAGCAACGGATTCATGTCGATATGCTCTACAAACTGTTCCAGCCATGCCGTTCCTACGAAGTAGGCGGCAACCGTGCCTATCAGGACGGCAGGAAGAGCTACATAGAGAATGCCACGCGTCAGCAAAGTAAGTACATTGCTCACTTCGGCTCCGTTTACCTTGCGGATGGCTATTTCCTTGCCACGGCGTTGCGTCTCGTCGTTCACGTAGCCGATGAGCCCCATAAGGACAATCAGCAGGATGAAGATGGAAGTGATATAAACCGAATTGCGGAAGCGGTACACTTCGCGATACAGATCCTGTACCATGCTCTCCACGGTGACGAAGCGCAGGGCTATCGTGGGGAAAGCTTCTTCGACAAAGGCATTCAGCTTCTTCAGGTTGTCGTCGTAAGGGGCCTTCAGGCGGACGTTGAAGGTATGGTTGGCATTCTCAAGAGCCATAAGCATGATAGGTGCTTGTTCTTCATAGAATCCCTTGTTGCGCACGTCACTGAATACGCCTACGATGGCGTTTCCTTCTTTCACATCGTTCAGACGTTTTCCCACAGCGCCGTCGGTCCACTTCATCTTGCGCACCACTTCTTCGTTGACCAGTATATCACCATCCTGTTTCATCGGTCCTCCCTCTATGATGCGGATGCCCATCACTTCAGGATAATTGCGGGTGCAATAGTTGAAGTTTAGGGTAGCGATGCGTTTACCGTCATTGCCTATCAGCCCTCGTGTCCAGTACTCGTGCAACACGCTGCAAGTGGCAGCGGACACACCTTCTACCATCGGTTGGCGGCGGATGTAATCTTTGATACTCTCCACCTGTTCTTGCTGTAGCCAGCACTCTGCTTCCGCCAATCCCGGAACACGAATACCCATATCACGATTCATCAACATACCATATTGGAGCAGGGTGACCAGCAGCAACCCCAAGACGAAGGACACACCTGTAAACTGTATAAACAGTAACGAGCGCTTCCACCCCTTCTTCCCCTCGGTGTAGCGACGGAATATCTGCGTGACGGGGATGCGCGAGAAGATGCGCCCCGGCAATACACCTGCCACCAGGAACAGTACCAGTACAATGAGCAACGGCACCCACAGCGTCTGCCAGGTGAAAAGCGAAGCCAGGCGGACTGCCAGCAAGTCTTCTATCGTCTCCCTGAAAATGTACATCAGCAAAATGGTGAACAGGACAGACACCACCACAATGATACCGGTTTCTATCAGGAACATGGAGAAGATATTACCCGAACTGGCACCGCTACACTTATGCACACCTACCGACTTGGCACGGCGGCTCATTGTAGCAATGGAGATAAGGATATAGTTCATGATGGCCACAAAGAAAATGGCAAAGCCGAGGAAGCCCAGAATGATGAGCCGTCTCTGCGTATTGGGATTATCCAGATGCCGGCCTACCAAAGGAATGACGCTGAAAGTTGATTTCCAGCCATCCCATTCGGCATCCGTATGTTTCTCTACCATACGCTGTATGCTGCCGTTCACTGCATCCAGGTCCGATGCCTTGCGCAAGCGAAGGAAAGCGTAATAAATATCGTTGCTATTCCAGCGTCCTCCTCCCTGGTAGCCTCCCTTAGCATGAATAGACAGCACAAAGTCATGTTTCAACATACTGTTCTCCGGCATATCCTGATAGATGCCGCGTATGGTCATATCCTGCTGCTTGTCCAGCGAGAGGGTCTTCCCTATCACGTCTTCGTCTCCGAATACTTTATGGGCAAAGCTTTGGGAAACAAAAGCAGAGCCAGGTATGGCAAAATCCTGCAAATTGCCTTTCAGCACTTCGATGCCCATTGTACGGAAGAAGCAGGTGTCGGCCAGGATGTACCGGGTGTCCAGCAACTTGTTTTCTTTATATACCTTGAACTCATTGGTGGCATAGACTGTCGTGGCGCTTTCCACCCATTCGGGCATATCCTCTGCCATGGCAGGGGCCAAAGGAGCATATACCGTTTCGTCGTAGCCATTGCCGTCATCCCCCATTATTTCACCGGTCTTCTGATTCATAATCATGGCACGCACCATGACCAGTCGTTCCGGCTCGGGATAGCATTTCTCATAACTCAGTTCGTAGGCTATCTGCGAAAAGAGCAGGATGCCCACCAATAGGCCCAAAGTTAAGGAAATCAGCTTGATGGTAGTGGAGCTACGTCCACGTAGCAAGGTTATGATCGTATAATAGAATTGTCTCATGATGTTTCTTTTAGATGCCCGTTATAAGTCCTGTGTAGCCACGCTTGCCACTACGCTGCCATCGAACAGATGTACCGTGCGGTGGGCAAAAGAGGCGTCGTGCTGGGAGTGGGTTACCATGATGATGGTGGTACCTTCCTTGTTCAGTTCCGTCAGCAAGTTCATCACTTCGGCACCGTTCTTGGAGTCCAGGTTACCGGTAGGCTCATCGGCGAGGATCAGCTTGGGGTTCGTTACTACCGCACGGGCTATCGCCACACGCTGCTGCTGACCACCGGAGAGCTGTTGAGGAAAGTGCTTGGCACGATGGCTGATGTTCATGCGTTTCAGAATGTCTTCTACCATACGGCGGCGTTCGCTGCCCTTTACACCGAGGTAGGTCAAGGGGAGTTCTACGTTCTCGTAGACGTTCAGTTCATCAATCAGGTTGAAGCTCTGGAATACGAAGCCCAACTTGCCCTTACGCACGCGGGTGCGTTCCTTTTCTCTTAAATCGCCCACTTCCTGACCGAGAAGCTTGTAACTGCCCTCCGTAGGGTTATCCAGCAGGCCGAGGATATTCAGCAAGGTGGACTTGCCGCAACCTGACGGTCCCATAATGGCTACGAACTCTCCCTCTTTCACTTCGAGGTTTACGTGATTCAAGGCTACTGTTTCTACTTCTGAAGTACGGAACACTTTACTGATGTTGTTGATTTCAATCATGATGTTTATGGTTTATATTGTTATTGAATTATTCACTCTTAATACTGTTTACAGGGTTCTCGTTGGCTATCCGCCAGCTCTTCCAGAGGACACAGCCTATGATGACCGCCAGGTTAGCTATCACCACCAGCAGGTAGACTGCCGGATTAAGCGGTACTTGTTCGGCAAACTGATCCATCCATAAACCGTTGACGTACCACGATGCCACTGTACCTATGATTACTGCCGGAAGAGCTATATATAGTATGTCTTTGGACAACATTTCCAGAATGCCCGACGCTTCCGCTCCGTTCACCTTGCGGATGGCAATCTCCTTGCTGCGGCGGCGCACTTCGTCGGTGGTATATCCTATCAAGCCCATCAGCATGACGAAGAACATGGTTATGGCCGACAGCAAAGTGGCATTTCGGAATACACGGACTGCATTGTAGGCATCCGCCACTTTCTGCTCCATCGATCTGAAACGTACCGTCCGCTCAGGGAAAGCTGCCGCAGCTTCTTCGTTCAGCTTGCGCAGGTTTTCGGCGAAAGGCTCCTTCAGGCGGATGTGGATGCAGTCGCCAAAGTAACGCTTCCGGCGTACGATGAGCGGCAACTGCTCACTATAGAAACTTCCCGAATGGTAATCTTTCATCAAGCCTACCACTTTATAGGTATCTCCTTCGGCATAGACTGTACGCCCTACCACCTCACTACCCCAGCGCATCCGCTCGGCAAAGGTTTCGTTTACAACCACTTCGTCCTTATCGCGTACCATACGTCCGGCTTTCATCGCCATGCCCATCATAGCGGGATAATCTTCCAGGGCAACATAGTAGCGGGAAGAGAAAAGTTTCTGTCCGCCTTCATTCTGTATCATCATGCCGCTATATCCGATAAAGGGGGGATCGCTTGCCGCAGATACCGCCTCTACATAGGGCAGGCCTTTGAAGAAGTTACGCGCTACATCGCTTTCATTATCCGCATTGTCTATGTAGAGTTCGCCGTAGGCTACACGCTTGGCATTGTAGCCCGCATCTTTATTCAGCACATAGTGGTATTGCGCCATTACTACGCACATCAAGCCACATATCAAAGCCACTCCGGCAAACTGGATGAAGAGCAACGGACGCTTCCACCCCTTCTTGCCCTCGGTATAGCGACGGAAAACCTGCGTAACGGGAATGCGGGCAAACATGCGTCCCGGCAACACACCGCCAAAGAGGAACAACCCTACCACCACCAGCGCCGGCACCCAAATGCGCTCCGGTGCAAACAGCATCCCGAGCTTGGCAACCACCATATCTTCGATGGCCTCACGGAAGTTGAGCAGTATCAAGCCCATCAACAGCAATGCCGCCAGAATGATGATACCTGTTTCTATAAGGAACATACCGAAGACAGTACCGCCATTGGCGCCACTGCACTTATGCACCCCTACCACCTTGGCGCGATAGGCCAGTGAAGAAATGGAAATGAGTACATAGTTCAGTGCGGCAATAAAGAGGATGGCAAAGCCCAGGATGCTCATGATATTGCTCATCCGCTTCACGTCCTCGCTTTTGCCGTAAGTATCCCGGATAGGATGTATGACGGCGGTATAGTTGTATGACTTTTTTTCTTCTGCCGGACGGTATTTCTGTATCATATCATCCAACCGGCTAACGACTGCCTCCTTGTTTGCCCCGGGACGGAAGCGGATGTACTCGAACCAGCTGTCTCCGCCGGTCCAGCCGTATCCGTCGCGTCCATAATGTTTCCAAATGGTAGGCAGTGAAATAACGGCTTTAGGCCGCACGGTCGAGTTATCGGGTATATCGGCATATGTACCTTTTACGGTCAGCTTTATAACCTTGTCGTATGTAATCACTTTGTCGACAGGGTTCTCGTCACCGAACATCTGCCGCGCCAACTCGTCGCACAGGAAGATGACATCGGGCTGCATCAGTTCCGTTTCCGGGTTACCGCTCAGTACCTCGATGCCCATCGTGCGGAAGAAGAGCGAATCAGCCTGTATCTTATACACGTCGAAGCTATTGCTGCCGTTATAGAGAGGCGGCGACATCCATCTGCAAAAACTGGTAGCAGCTTCTACCTCCCGGGGGAAGTTCTCAAGAATAGCGCCGGCTACAGGACCGTAGTTCATTGCACTTTCCGTCCCCTTCTCATTCTCGGTAGAGAAGATAGAGAAGACCTGATATAGATTGTCGTAGTCCTTAAAGCACTTGTCGAAGCTATGTTCGTAGGCTACGCGGGCAAAAAGCATAATGCTCATCGTCAACCCCAATCCCAAGGATATAACTTTGATAATATTGGAACCACGCCCTCGCAGCAAAGTTTGAATCACATAATAAAGTTGTTTCATATTGTTTATGGTTATTACATATTTTTCTGCTTTAATAAAGCAGAAAGCGTGCCAGAACAGAAATACTACTGATTATCAGCGATTCACAGAAATAGCATCCTTAGAGTAGTGTCTAATAATTAGACACTGCTGTCCAAGAATTAGACAGCACATTGTCCGGCACCGGGGAACGGGTTGTTCGGCACCAGGGAACGAATCGCTCGGCACCGGGGAACAAAAAGCCCCTCGCAGGAAGACACAAACATCATCCTTGGAGAACAAAAAAAAGGAGATTAAGGAAGTAGATAATCAAAAGAAAACTCTACCTTTGCATATAGTTTCCTACCACACCTTTATATATAAGGTAGGACAAATATCTATATATATGAAACTATCCAGACTACTATCCTCCTCGTGTCTCTGCCTGTTGATGGGCAGTTGCGACCTGATAGACTATCATCCATACGATGTGCGTATCAGCGGAGAAACCGATGTGAACGCCCATAACATAGCCAAAATAGAGGCGAACTGCAAAGATAAGACAACGATCCGTTTCGTCACGATGGGCGACTCGCAACGCTGGTACGACGAAACCGTAGACTTCGTGAACCACCTCAACAAACGGGACGATATAGATTTCGTCATTCACGGCGGTGATGTCAGCGACTTTGGTGTAACCAATGAATTCCTTTGGCAACGGGACATTATGAGCAAACTCAAAGTGCCCTATGTAGTGCTTATCGGCAACCACGACTGCATCGGCACCGGCGAAGAAACCTATCGTGCTGTCTTCGGCCATACCAACTTCGCCTTTATCGCCGGACGGATAAAGTTTGTCTGCCTCAATACCAATGCCATCGAGTACGATTACTCCCGCCCTATCCCCGATTTTGAATTTATCGCCGAACAGATAAGCGACCGTAGGGACGAGTTCGACAAGACCGTTGTATCCATGCACGTACGCCCGTATTGCTACGAATTCAATAATAATGTAGTGCGTGTATTCGAGCGTTATGTTACCGAGTTTCCGGGATTACAGTTCTGCACAGCAGCTCACGAACACCGTCTTTTCGAGGAAGACCTCTTCGATGACGGAGTAATGTACTACATGAGCGACTGCATGAAAGGCCGCAATTACTATGTATTCACGATAACACCCGATGGTTATGAGCGCGAAGTGGTTTACTATTAATCTCCGGCTACGATGCACCATCGTTTTCTTGCTGGTGCTTCCCTTTTCACTTTTTGCACAGATAGAACGTGATACTATCATTATAGTGAAGTATGACACGGTGTGGATGAGCCACCACCGGACAAACACTGTTGCTGAGAGCCAGGTACGCTCCAGCCACTACGACCGTCGTGTACACCGCTACCGCAACCATTGGGAGGCGCTTATCCCGACACATGTCAAGGTGCAGTATGCCGGCAATATGGGGCTGCTTTCTTTCGGCACGGGATGGGATTACGGCAAACGGAATCAATGGGAAACGGATGTGTTCTTCGGAGTGCTGCCCAAATATGAATCGAAACGTACCAAAGTTACGTTTACCCTAAAACAGAACTATATGCCCTGGAGTCTTGACCTGGGACGGCAGTTCTCCGTAGAGCCGCTGGCATGCGGCATGTATCTGAATACGGTATTCGGCGATGAATTCTGGACGCACGAACCAGAGCGCTATCCGAAGGGTTATTACGGCTTTTCATCTAAAGTACGCATCCATGCCTTCGTGGGGCAGCGCATCACCTACGACATAGATCCTAAAAGACGGTTTACAGCCAAGGAAATAACTTTCTTCTACGAGATAAGTACCTGTGATTTATATGTTGTCAGCGCTTTCACCAACAAGTATCTGAAACCGAGAGATTACCTGAGCCTGTCGTTCGGCATCAAGTTGCAATTATTATAATGAATCTGCTTTTTCTTCCGTTTCAGTACGCAAGGGAAAAGGGATTTCATTAACTTTGCCTGCAAGAAATAGTATGAAACATGGCTAAGAAATCCGGAAATATTCTGATTGTGGACGATAACCGAGGCGTGCTTACTGCCTTGCAGCTATTGCTGAAGCCACACTTCGAGCAAATCACCACTTTGTCATCGCCGGTGACGCTGCCCAGCGTGCTACGCGAGCAAAACTGGCAGGTGGTACTTCTCGACATGAACTTCACTTCCGGCATCAATACCGGAAACGAAGGACTCTACTGGCTGCACGAAATAAAGAAGCAATGTCCCGCCCTGCCTGTTGTCCTCTTCACCGCTTATGCCGATATCGACCTTGCCGTACGCGGCATCAAGGAAGGCGCTACGGACTTTATCGTAAAGCCGTGGGATAATCAGAAGTTGGTGGAAACGCTACTGAATGCAGCTACTTTGCACAAGAAATCTTCTGCCACGGCCAAACGTGCAGATACTCATCCGGCAGCAGACGGACACAGCATGTACTGGGGCAACAGTGGCATCATGCAGCAACTGCGCCTGTTGGTAGAAAAGGTAGCCACGACGGATGCCAATATCCTGATTACCGGCGAGAACGGTACGGGCAAGGAGATGCTGGCACGGGAGATACACTCCCTCTCTCCGCGCCGGCAACAGGAAATGGTAAGTGTGGACATGGGTGCAGTGACCGAAAGCCTCTTTGAAAGCGAGCTCTTCGGACACATGAAAGGTTCCTTTACCGATGCACATACCGACCGTGCCGGTAAGTTCGAAGCCGCCAACCACAGCAGCCTCTTCCTCGATGAAATAGGAAACCTACCCTACCACTTGCAAGCCAAACTGCTGACTGCCATCCAACGCCGGAGCATCGTGCGCGTGGGCAGCAACACCCCTATCCCCATAGATATCCGGCTTATCTGCGCCACCAACCGCAACCTGTCCGATATGGTGGCAAAGGGTGAGTTTCGTGAAGACCTGCTGTATCGCATCAATACGATACACCTCGAAATACCTTCGCTACGCGACCGTACCGAAGACATCATCCCACTGGCCGAACGCTTTATCACCCGCTTCTGCAAGCAGTACGACAAACCTTTGGTAAGACTGACCGACGACGCCTGTGAGAAGCTGATGCTTCACCCTTGGTATGGCAATATCCGCGAACTGGAACATGCCATTGAGAAGGCAATTATTATCTGCGACGGCGACCGACTCTCTGCCGAACTGTTCCAACTTCCCCGACGCACCGACGTGCCCGAAGCAACGGCATCTACCCTCGAAGAGATGGAAATGCAGATGATAAGGAAAACACTGGATAAATGCAACGGCAATCTTTCTGCCGTAGCGTCGCAACTGGGCATCACACGGCAGACTTTATATAATAAGATGAAGAAGTATGGGCTTTAGCAGGAATTACCCTTTCCGCATTGTCGTCAGCCTGCTGATAGCATTGCTTGCAGGAATGCTGTGGACACTTGTGTTCACGCGTTCCTCCGGCTCTCACGGATTGGGTGACCCGCTGTTCTGGGCCATCTTCTGCACAGCGCTTCTCCCCTTTGCCCTGCGTTGGCAACAGAAGCTATACCGGCATCATGTGCAGAAAGTACTGTTTATGCTCGATGCCATCGAAAACAACGACAACGCCATCCACTTCTCCGAAACGGAAGAGAATACCGATGCCCGCCTGGTGAACAATGCCTTGAACCGGGTAGCCCATATATTATATAATGTAAAGAGCGAAACGGCGCAACAGGAGAAATATTACGAACTTATCCTCGACTGCGTAAACACCGGCATCCTCGTGCTGAACGACAGTGGCGCCGTCTATCAGAAGAACAGTGAAGCCCTGCGCCTGCTGGGGTTGAGTGTCTTTACCCACGTCAACCAACTGGACCGGGTGGATACCCGCCTCACGGCGATTCTTGCCAGCTGCCGTCCGGGCGACAAACTGCAAGTGCCGTTCAGCAATGAGCGGGGCACTGTGAACATGTCTATCCGCGTCAGTAATATCACCGTACGCCAGGAGCACCTGCGCATCCTTGCCCTGAATGACATCAACAGCGAACTGGACGAGAAGGAAATAGACTCATGGATCAGGCTTACCCGCGTGCTGACGCACGAGATTATGAATGCCGTGACTCCTATCACTTCCCTGAGCGACACCTTGCTGGGACTGACGAAGGAGCAAGTTTCCAAAGAAGAAATCAGGAACGGTCTGCAAACCATCAGCAGTACGGGCAAAGGCTTGCTGGCCTTTGTGGAATCTTACCGGAAATTCACCCGTATTCCTACGCCGGAACCATCGCTGTTCTATGTCAAGAGCTTCATCAAGCGCATGGTGGAACTGGCCCGTTACCAATATCCAGACGCCCCTATCGCCTTTCATACGGATATCGCCCCGGACGATCTCATCCTCTATGCCGACGAGAACCTGGTATCGCAAGTTGCCATCAACCTGCTGAAGAATGCCATTCAAGCCATTGAGTCGGAGAAGGATAGCGGCAAGGAAGGCCATATTCATATCCGTGCCTACTGCAACGAGGCAGAAGCTGTGTTAATTGAAATATCCAATAACGGTCCTGCCATTCCCCAAGACATCGCCGAACATATCTTTATCCCCTTCTTTACGACCAAAGAGGGAGGCAGTGGTATCGGCCTGAGTATATCCCGTCAGATTATGCGGTTATCGGGCGGCAATCTTTCACTGCTACCCGGCAAGGAGACGACGTTCGTATTGAAGTTCAATTGAACTATTTCCGGCTTGCATTTGTTGAATAGATTGTCTATCTTTGTACACAGAGATACAAAAACTATCATTATCAAAACCTGATAACACAAAAGCATGTTATTTACAGCAGAAAACATTCTACTTATAGGCTCTATCCTACTTTTCGTCAGTATCATTGTCGGCAAAACCGGTTACCGCTTCGGAGTTCCTGCTTTGCTGCTGTTTCTTGTTGTCGGCATGATATTCGGCAGTGACGGATTGGGGTTGCAGTTTCATAATGCCAAAGAGGCGCAGTTCATCGGTATGGTTGCGCTCAGTGTCATTCTGTTCTCCGGTGGTATGGACACTAAGTTCACTGACATAAAACCCATCCTTGCCCCCGGTGTTGTCCTGTCTACCATAGGCGTGCTGCTCACTGCCCTGTTTACCGGATTGTTTATCTGGTGGCTATCGGGCATGAGCTGGACCAATATCCACTTACCGGTGATAACATCGCTGTTGCTCGCTTCTACCATGTCTTCCACAGACTCCGCTTCCGTATTTGCCATCCTGCGCTCTCAGAAGATGAATCTGAAACACAACCTGCGGCCGATGCTGGAACTGGAAAGCGGTAGTAACGACCCGATGGCCTATATGCTCACGATTGTACTGATCCAGTTCATACAATCGTCCGGAATGGGACTTCCCCAGATATTGGGTTCATTTGCCATACAATTCATAGTGGGTGCCGCGGCAGGTTATTTGCTGGGCAAGCTGGCTATTGTCATGCTGAACCGGCTGAACATCGACAACCAGGCGCTCTATCCTATCTTGCTGCTTTCTTTTGTGTTTTTCACCTTCTCCGTCACGGATTTGCTGAGAGGCAATGGTTACCTTGCCGTGTACATTGCCGGAATGATGGTGGGCAACAACAAGATTATGCATCGCAAAGACATCTACACGTTTATGGACGGACTGACATGGCTCTTCCAAATTATCATGTTCCTTTGCCTCGGTCTGCTTGTAAATCCTCATGAAATGCTGGAAGTGGCGGCCGTAGCCCTGCTTATCGGTATATTTATGATTGTCATCGGACGTCCTCTTAGCGTCTTCCTTTGTCTGCTGCCCTTCGGCAAGAAAATCACGTTCAGATCACGGCTCTTTGTGTCGTGGGTGGGACTGCGTGGCGCCGTGCCCATCATCTTTGCAACCTATCCGGTAGTGGCGGGCGTGCCCGGTGCACACGTCATCTTCAACATTGTATTCTTTATTACCATCGTCTCACTGGTCATCCAAGGTACTACGGTATCGTGGGTAGCCCGCTTACTGGGACTTTCTACCCCATTAGAAAAGATTGGCAATGATTTCGGCGTTGAACTGCCCGAAGAGATTGACTCCGATCTGAACGACATGACCATAACCGAAGAGATACTGGACCGTGGAGATACATTGAAAGATATGAACCTGCCACAAGGTACACTGGTGATGATTGTAAAACGTGGTGACGAATACCTGATTCCGAACGGTACACTGAAACTGCATGTCGGTGATAAACTGTTACTGATTTCTGAAAAGAGTAAAGAATAAGAAATATAGATAACCTTCCATCCTTTATAAGTCAATAAAAAATACGGGAACTATTTGCTTCGCATCGCTATAAGCCCTATCTTTGCGCAACTAAAACCAATGTGTGCAAAAACGAATGGAACAAGAACAAGGGTTCATTGACTATATAGAACAAAGCATCATTCAGAATTGGGACCGCAACGCTCTCACAGATTATAAAGGAATAACACTGCAATACAAGGATGTAGCAAGAAAGATCGCTAAATTTCATATCGTATTGGAAAGTGCCGGCATACA
>JAUUPT010000049.1 GCA_030843315.1 Bacteroidaceae bacterium
GACTCACCTTTTCGCGTTTGGAATCGGTCGGAATCTGTTGCCGGTTGAGTGTCTGGTAAAACTCTCGAAGGAAAGCCCTTGAAAATTTCAGTACGACAGAACGATACGGCATACCTTCTTCGACTTTTTTCTGTAACCACATCTGGTTATCGCGCCGCATAAAAGCGCAATCTCCCGAATGCAGAACGGTTTTCTTTCCACGTTCCTCAATTTCCAGTTCTCCTGAACACAGATAGATCAGCGTATGTTCCCGGTTTTCGTGAGCGCATCCCCGGTCATCGGTGAAATAACTCGCTATAAGCACATTCGAGCAATTGAATACATCCAGTTGTTCCATACCATTAGCCTTTTGTTTTTGCAAAAATAGCGCATTATTTTTGTATATTGTTTGTTGTAAGGCTCATTTTTGCACCGAAAGAATATTTATGTATCTTGTGCAAAAGTCTTTCAGCAAGTGGATGAACTGCACAAGAATTAGCGGCAAGCAGAGTTGAGCTTCAAAAGGGATAACATAAGTTGTTCCTTTTTTTGTTATGTGCCTATATTTTCCTACTTTTGCGCATATCTGAAAATTTTAAATATCAAGAAAAGCAGTATGGATAAAGAGTTTAAGCAAGTAGTGGTTCTTGTGGCGCATCCCAATATGAAAGAATCACAAGCCAACAAGGCATTGGTAGATGCCATTAACGATATGGAAGAAGTTGCCGTATACAACTTGTATGAGATGCAGCCCAAAGAAGTTTCCAATATAGAAACATGGAGCACAATCATATCTCATGCCACAGCACTTGTATTCCAATTCCCATTTTATTGGATGTCAGCACCCTCTATATTGAAAAAATGGATGGATGAGGTATTCACCTACCTGGCAAGAACTCCTGCCGTAGCGGGCAAAGTACTGATGGTTGCCACCACCACCGGTTCTGAATACGATGCATACCGAAGTGGCGGAAGAAACCGCTTTACAACAGACGAACTGTTGAGACCCTATCAAGGAAGCGCCATACATGCCGGAATGAAGTGGCAAACACCTCTTGTAGTATATGGCATGGGAACAGCAGATGCAGCCAAAAATATGGCAGAAGGTGCAAACCGGTATAAACTAAGAATTGAAGCGCTGATAAGGAAAGACAATAATACCAGTGACAACTGGTAATGAAATAAGTGGAATAAAGCCAAACACTTTTCTTGTTCTAAATATGTTTCGATCTTCTCTGAAGTATACTTATTTATAACTGATTCCTCTTTTCGTCAATTCTTTGAAGTCTTTTTTGTGCATTCCAACATCATCAAGGGTGCGGGCTTTATTATGGTCATTCAGATAAGTCCGCATCTTCTCAGTAAACAAAGTATTGGTTACAGACAAAGAATCATTTCGGCAAAAGGATGCAATTCCACCTAATTCGAGCATTGTATGGAAGAAGGATACACTGGAAGAAATATTCTTCTGTTTGTTTTCTTGTGCTGCTTTCTGTAATGATGGATAGGCTTGTTGGTAGCTACGGGACATCCAAATAAGAAATGGTACATGTATCTGATAATAGGAAGGCACCGGAGACGCATGCAGGAAAAGATGCCGGCTGTCGTCAAAGATGTCCTCACCGTGATCGGAAGTATAGAGCATGGCGGCATCTATATTCTGCTCTTGCAACATACGAATGAGCCGCGCCAGAAAATGATCCGTATAGCGGATGGAGTTATCATAGGCATTTACCAGATTATCCTTGTATTTTATTTTAGCTTCTACGGGTGTGTCGGGTAGGAAGAATGCCCGGTCCGAGGGATAACGCTCACGGTAATTGAAGTGGGAACCATAGGTGTGGAGGACTATAAACAGCTTGGGAGCTCCTTTTGCCAGTTCCACTTCTACCAACTTCAGGAGTTCCTCGTCCGAAGGATTATAACTGGTATCTGCCACATCTTCTTTAATGAAATCGAATGTGTCGGCTTCCTTACCGAAGAAGTCAATGAAAGAGTGATTATAGCGTTGGTTGGAGAAAAACACTGTCCGATAGCCCGCCTCCTTGAATGCAGTAATGATGCCCTTCCGGTAATAAATGGAATCGAAGTTATGGGCATCGATTGGTGAAAGCAACATCGGAACGCTCTTGTGGGTGGTGTTTGACTCCGTCAGTACGTGGGAAAAAGCAGTCACCCCCCGGAGCGATGAAAGTTCCGGATTGGTATTGCGTTCATAGCCGTACAAAGACCAGTTGCAGGCACGGGAAGTTTCGCCTATTACCGCAACGTAGACTTCCCTTTTATCTGCCGGGTGGGTATCACGGGCATGGAAAGTAAAATCTTTCGAGGTCTTGTGGTAGTTCTGTGTCAGGACAGTACGCTGGACGGCAAGCCCTATATTATAGCACACATTGGCAGGATATAACTCCGACTTCATTTCGTAGCGGTCACTAAATAGGTAGGCAGCACCTAACGAAAAGATACCGATAGCCAATGCTCCATATGCACACTTTCGCTCCCGATGGATAAAGGCTTCGGATAATTGGCGCTTACGGACAATGGATATCGTGGCAAGGAGCAGTGCAGGAATATAGAGAATAACTACGAACACGATGGCAGGCGCCATGTTGTCCAGCAATTCCAAAGCCTCGCTCGAATTGGTAGTCACCAGATTCAGAAACATATCCACCGCAATGACGGACTGCCCGAAGAGAGACAGCAGCACAAGCTGGAATGCTCCGAGAAAAAGAAATGGAAATAAGATCCAGAACGTCTTTCCGCAGTTTCTCGACCAAGTCATTACAATATAATAGATAGAAAATGGCAACAGGACGTTGCATATCTTTGCCGGCAACGGTAGCGACTCCGTAAAACAGAGTACGACGTTGGGCACTATCAAGATAATCAGAAACAGATAGAACAAATGTTCCTGATTCTCAAACCACTTCTGTATGTTCTTAAAAAGCTTCATTGATATTGAATATAAATCCGGTCTGACGTTTGCCAAACCCTAAATCTAACCGTACATTTACTCTCTTCTTGAATTCCCAGCGATAGCCGAAGCCATAATTCGGAAGAATATGCTTGGCCTCAAACCCAGAGAAGTTGGGGAATATAGTACCCGCCCCTACCCATACGGCTACTCCATTCCGCTTCCATACATGCTGGCGTAGTTCCAACTGGGCATCCATGGCACATTTGTCGCGGTAGCGCCCCTCGTAATAGCCGCGCATGGAATAGGAACTTCCTAAAGTTGCCATCAACCCCCAAGGAGGATTGCCATAGTTCAGCAAAGTATGGAACTGGCCAGCCAGTACTCCGCCTTTCCAAACAGAATGATAATAGCTCGTGGTCATCTCCGTGCTGCTGAAAGCGTATTTATTGCCCAGAAAAGCAGGACTGAAACGCTGGTCTATCCTCAGATAATAGCCTTTATAGGCATTCGTCAGGAAGTCGCGCGAATCATACAGCAGAGAAAAGCCCAGACTTAGATTAGTAGTACGCGCTTTCATCCCTTCCCACAACTCGAGGCGTTCAAAATCATGCCCGTACACATAATCGAATACTGCCATCGGACCTATATAGAAATTACGCGCCATCCGGAACATAAAATCGGCTTTTACTTGTGCCTGAAAGCGGTCGTATTCACTCTCATTGTCATCATTCGCCCCGTTGTCATACCCTTTTCCCCAATAAAGGCTCGGAAAAGAGTAGAAGTACAGGTTATAGTTCAAACGATATTTATCTTGAGGGAAAAGATGGTTTCCACGCACTCCCAACAAATAGAAAAGAACTGTAGAGACATCACCGTATAGGGAAACATTAGAGGGCGGAAGGATGGTATCATTCCGGTCTGTGCGATATAGTCCGGCTGCTACCAAGCCTATCCCAAACTTCGTATCACTGGAATAATGAGGGCCACCTATCACACTGAAGTCAAACTTCTTATTCTTCTTTTCCTTATTGGCATCGTTGAAATAATCAAGAAACTTCTTGAAAAAACTACGTTTCACGGAAAGTGAATCAGAGGCAGGTATAAGTACCGAGTCTACAGAAGTATTTGTTTCTGCAGGATATGCTTGTGCATGAATAGCAATACTTGTTACCAGCAGCAATAACGACAATATCCGTCTTGTTAGTTTTGTGCTCATTGATTAAAAAACTTTAATAACAAAGTTAGTTTTTTATTATGATTGTTACAACAATGTTACATCTCTTTTTGTTTCCACTTTTTCTGTTTTAGTGTTCTATTCTTTAGTATTTTAGAGTTCACTCTTTTTATCCGCATCATTCATAGAACTTTCCTCCGCACATAGTGTTTCTTTATATACAAAGAACAACATGATATTAGATTATGAAGACAGCAATGGACATTCCCGACAAAGAGGAACGGAAACGACTGGTTATCGTAGGTGGCGGCTTCGGAGGGTTGAAGCTGGCACGAAAACTGAGAAGCAACAAGTATCAAGTAGTTTTACTGGATAAAAACAATCATTACATTTTCCAACCATTACTTTATCAGGTGGCTACAGCGGGAATCGAACCAAGTGCCATATCCTTCCCTTTCCGGAAGATATTCAAGAAGCGGGATCATTTCCACATACGCATTTGTGAGGCACAACAAGTATTCCCCGAAAATAATCTTCTGGAAACCTCTATCGGCACATTAGCCTACGATTATCTGGTTATCGCTACCGGTTGTGATACAAACTATTTCGGGAATAGCGATATGGCCAAGCAGACCATGGCCTTGAAAAATACATCGGAAGCTCTGTTCAACCGTAATCAGATATTAGGGAGTTTTGAGCAAGCCCAGAACACTGGCAACGAAGAGGAACGCAAGCGGTTGATGACTTTTGCCATTGTAGGTGGTGGAGCCACAGGGATTGAATTGGCAGGAGCTTTGGCCGAAATGAAAAAGTTTGTGTTACCCCAAGATTATCCCGATTTAAACATCGACGAAATGCGTATTCTCCTGATAGACGGTTCTCCCCGGCTCTTATCAGCTTTCTCGGAAACATCCTCTAAGGAAGTGGCCGATTATTTGAAAAAGCGAGGGGTGGAAATCAGGCTGAATCTGAGGGTTATGAGTTATGAAAATGACCGATTGGTACTGAATGATGAATCTACCATCGAAACTCCAAATGTATTCTGGGTAGCCGGAGTAAAAGCCAATAGCCTGCAGGGATTGCCTGCTGATGCTTACGGTCCAGGCAACCGCTTGAAGGTAGACAGCTATAACCGCTTATATCAGTACTCCAATATTTTTGCTATTGGAGACACGGCCCTCATGATTTCTCCCGATTATCCCAAAGGACATCCGCAAGTTGTACAACCCGCCATTCAGCAGGCTCAGAATCTGATACTGAATTTGCAACGTACAGAAGAAGGATTACCCTTGCAACCGTTTATATATCGAAATAAAGGTTCTATGGCAACTATCGGACGTAACCATGCCGTAGTGGAAGCTAAAGGACTGCGCTTCGGCGGCTTTCCTGCATGGGCGGTATGGTTGTTTATCCATTTGATGAGCATTGTAGGCGTAAAGAACCGCCTGTTTATCTTCTTCGACTGGATGTGGAGCTACTTTACCTACGACCCTTCTCTGCGAATTATCATCAAACCTTTGAAACGGGAATAAACCTTTATCTATCAATATTTGTTATAGTTTATTATACGAACTAAAAACGAATGATTATGTTGAAACGATTTTTATTTCCCTCCAAACCGGATGGAGCGGCAGCATCTGCTATATTATTGATTGTAAGAATTATATTCGGTATATTATTGATGAACCACGGCATAGACAAGTGGGCAAATTATCAGGAGTTGTCAGCTACATTCCCCGATCCGCTGGGAATAGGTAGTTCTCTATCTTTGGGACTGGCCATTTTCGGTGAATTGGCATGTTCCATGGCATTTATTATTGGTTTCCTATATCGCCTGGCCATGATACCGATGATATTTACTATGGTGATTGCTTTCTTTGTAGTCCATGGCAACGACCCGTTTTCTGTAAAAGAGTTGGCTTTCGTTTATCTGGTAATCTTTATATTGATGTATATCATCGGGCCGGGCAAGTTTGCAGTCGACCGCTGGATAGGAAAAATAATTTCACAAAGGACTGATAAATAGCGACTTTTGTTTTCTTGGAAATAGATTTTAGGTTCTAATTATAGGTGTTTTACATAAAAAGACTATATTTGCAAACACTTAAAATAGTCGAATGAACTATAAGTACGTTAAACACAGTAAATAAAAAAAAAGAAATTATGAAAAAGTTCAATTTTAAGATGGCTGCAACCGTGATGATTTGTGGCTCGTTTCTTTTCAGCTCTTGTATCGGTTCTTTCGGATTGCACAGCAAATTGGTTAACTGGAACCAAAGCATTGGTACCAAGTTTGTAAACGAACTGGTTTATCTGGCATTCAATATTATTCCGGTATATGGAGTCTGCTACCTGGCCGATGCGCTGGTCATCAATTCTATTGAATTCTGGAGCGGCACTAATCCGATAGCAAGCATCGGTGATGTGAAGAAGGTAAAAGGTGAAAACGGGAACTATCTGGTAGAAACACTCGAAAACGGCTACTCCATCACAAAAGAAGGTGAAACAGCTTCTATGGAACTTATCTACGATAAAGAAGCAAATACATGGAATGTAGTAGCTGACGGTGTTAGCACTGAATTGCTGCAGATGAACAACAATGGTACTGCACAGCTTACTTTGCCCAACGGTGAAGAAATGACCGTAGCTTTGAATGCCCAAGGTGTAGCAGCTGCTCGCCAGGCAACAATGGTCAACACCTATTACGCTGCAAGATAAAAGTAAACAATAAAAAGTAGAGAGTTGAAAGTAAAGCAGGTATTATGCTGCTGTAACTTTCAACTCTCTATTTTTTATTTCTGTTCCTGACTTATCAGAATGGATATCCTACCGCAAAATGGAAAGCAAAGTCACGACCAAAATCCGGACGAATAATAGGATAACGCTTTTCACCTTTAGCCGGATTAATAGCTTTCATACCCCCGTCAAAACGCAATACAAAGAAATCCAAATCCATACGCAGCCCCAAGCCATAAGCTACTGCAATCTGCTTATAAAATTTATCAACTTGGAACTTACCACCCGGCTGGTCCTTATAGTCACGCAGTGTCCAGATGTTTCCTGCATCTACAAAGACTGCTCCTCTGAATTTCCAGAACAAGCGCGTACGATACTCTATACTTGCATCCAGCTTTAAATCTCCCGACTGATTCAGAAAGTTACCACTATCGGAGAAAGAACCGGGTCCCAATTCACGAACCGACCATCCTCGCACACTGTTGGCGCCTCCCGAGAAATAACGTTTCTCAAAAGGAATCAGCGTGGCATTACCATAAGGGATAGCGATACCCGCACCCACATGAAATGCTAAAGAGTTACGATTATCTATAACAAAGTTCTTGGCAAAATCAAAATCACCTTTCAAGTATTGGGCAAACGGAATGTTTAATAAGGTATATTCTCCTTGTTCGTTCTTTTTCAGCCGAGCCATATTGGCAATAGCATAAAGCAGGTTGCCGGCAGACTCAAAGTTGACTCGGATGGTATAGGAATTGCCAATCACTGCATTATTCATTAAAGCCCTTCCGGCACTGTTGTATGTATAGCTATATCCGGTACGGACAATCAAACGGTTTTTGTAGTTATATTGCAGGATATAGTTCTGTTCCTGTTCCAGATACTTTTCCTTGAAGTCCGGATCTATCCAAGGCATATACAGATAGTTAATGTCCAGCAAGTCGATGCGGTGCTGCGAACGTTGTTGCTGTACTCCCCATTTATAACTCCATCCGGCTGATGCAACAATACGCATAAACTCCGGACGCATCTGATAATTGTATTGTAATCCAAGTTCGGAGGTGGCTCTAATCCTCCGCTTAAAATCATTGGATATGAACGGGAACATGAAACGCGGGAAATTGATGGTTGCTTCCGCACCAAGTTCTATGTAATCCTGATTCAGTCCGCTTTGTAACCCCGATACAGCTTCGTACGCTCCACGCAGTCTAAGCATAAACGCCTCAGAACCTTTAAACAAATTCCGATGCTGGAAGGCTACAGATGCCGCAGCGCCCAAATCACCGGCAGAGTTTGTACCTTCTACTTCAAAAGAAACAGATTGGTGTCTGCTTTTTGTCAACATCACATAAGCATTCAGTTTGGCGCTGTCGCCCTGCTGTGTTTCAAAAAAGCGGATATTGGTATACTTCAAAGCCTGCAGGCGTCCGAAGTTGGAGTAAGTGCGCTGCACATTTTGCTCATTGTATAGTGCTCCCGGGACGATGCGCAAGTTATTAGTCAGTACTTTAGGACGCAGATACAACTTATCTTTATAATAAATGGGAAATCCTCTATAATGCAAGGAGTCATTTACTTCAATGCTACTCAAAGCAGAGGATTGCAACACATTGTAATCAGTAATAAGGCTTACTTTATTAATGGTATATTGACGATGATTTTGCGGTTCGTCTTCCCGGTGCTGCTTATAGAGAGCCAGATGCAGTGTCAAATCAACTAAATAAGTATTCCGCACGGTATCTGCAGTATAAGAAATATAATCCTTGTTGAATTTATAATACCCTTTCTGCAAAAGATTGCTCACAATGCGCTGGCGTTCTGCATCCAGCACATTGACGTCGAAATACATACCTTCGGATAAATAAGTTGACGCAGAATCCTGTCGTATATACTCTCTTATTTTATGATCTAAAATGTCATATTTTATCGTACGTACTTTATAAGGCTTACCGGTGGTGACCTTATAAGCCAATTTTATCTTTTTCTTTTTCGTTTGTAACAACGGCTCCACTTTGGCCCCCATATAGCCCATGTTCTGCACGGCTTTAGTCATTTCCTCGCTGGTGCGTTCCGTATCTTCCTCACTATAAATGACGGGAGCATCTCCCAGCTTGCGCAAAGTGCGGTTTATCCAGCGCGTAGAGTCGCGCCCGGACCAATTATAGACATACAACTGCGTTTTTATCAAACTAAACCACTTGGAGTTAGGATTCTGACGAACATATAATGACAGGTTGGATGGCTTCACTTCCTTATTATCGGTATGTATGCGCACTTCATCCAGCAAATACGAACCATCCGGCACATATTTGGTAGAAGAACAAGAAGCCAATAAAAGTACAACAGTAGCGAGTATCGCGTAGCAGAAGCCTTTATTCATAAAAATAATCGATTGCGCATTAATAGCTACAAATATACTTGTATTTTTTTGTTCCCGAAATAAAAACGCCGGAAGAGTGTCGAGTTTTTGATTATATAGAAATAATCATGTATTTTTGTCAAACAATAACATTTATCCTATGGCACTAAGCAAAAACCGCATTAAATATATCCATTCGCTGGAACTGAAAAAGAACCGGAAAGCCGATAAAGTATTTCTGGCAGAAGGTCCTAAACTTGTAGGCGATTTATTGGAACATTTTCCTTGTAGCTTCCTGATAGCTACCGGCGAGTGGTTATCCAAAAACAACCCTTTCTCTGTTGACGATATTACAGAAGTATCGGAAGAAGAACTGTCTCGTGCCAGTTTGCTGAAAACGCCCCAACAGGTATTGGCCGTGTTCCGGCAACCGGATGATGAATGGAATGCATCCATCATTAATAACTCCCTTTGTCTTGCATTGGATGATGTGCAAGATCCCGGTAATTTGGGAACCATCATCCGCCTTGCCGACTGGTTTGGAATAGAACACATATTCTGCTCTCCAAACACAGTAGATGTATATAATCCCAAAACCGTGCAGGCAACTATGGGAGGCATTGCACGTGTAAAGCTCCACTATACTCCCCTGCCCGAGCTGATCAGTTCTTTAAAAGACATCCCTGTATACGGAACGTTCCTGGATGGAGAAAACATGTATACACAGCCTCTTACTTCGCATGGATTGATTGTTATGGGTAATGAAGGCAACGGCATAGGAAAAGAAGTGGAACAACTCATCAACCGCAAGTTATACATACCGAACTATCCCGCAGACCGCGAAACATCCGAGTCTCTGAATGTGGCTATTGCTACCGCAGTTGTCTGCGCTGAGTTCCGGCGACAGGCTGCATCGTTGTGAAGTCAAAAGGGGAAAATAAATAAGGCGTTAAAAAGGGAAGTTTCTCTTTTATGCTTTCAGGAACGGATGATAATATGAAAGTAGTATCAAAAGTAGTAGTTTCTTCGCTTTGCTCCAGATGACAGAGCAAAGCAATTACACCGGATAACCATTCCGTATCCTCTATTTCCTCTGTCAATGGAAAAATATGCTTCACACACTCCCCTTCCATCTCTATGGCATGCTGCTTTAAATAGCCATACCCCGGAAGAAACAGAAAATGCGAAGCATACCGTTTCATCATCAGTTCCCCTATTTTCGTGGTTTTTCTATTTCCCTCATCGTAGGACGAGGACGGACATTTCGCCAGTTTGTAGTAGCACCTTCCTGCTCTTGAGTATTTATCGTCTTAACCTCAGCAGGTTTCTTTTTAATGCTATCTTTACCTATACTGTCAGCAGCTTGCTGGAGGCTGTCTTTCGGAGCAATCACCAAACTATCCGTTGCATGATAACGCATCAGAGAGATTCGGTCGGCCAATAGAGGTTGCTGAGAAGTCTGCATCGGATAGTAAATGAATCCGCGTACCTCTTTTATCTTTCCTAAAGTGTCGGCAGACAGACTGATAGTTTCAATACCTGCATTTTTTATCTTTTGAATAGCACTAACAACACTGTCATTCTTTTCATAAAGAATCTGCATTGCCATCAAAGGAGCATGTATGCTATCCGGCACACCATTATGGAAACGGAAACGCACGCTCCAGCGCAACGTATCTCTGTCGTAAAAGTTGGTATCCGAAGGTAAAGTAAAGGTAAGTTTATTATCCAAAGGCATTCCCGTCAACTGATAGATATGTTGCCATATCCATACGTCAATGCTATCACCGGGAAGAGATTCTTTAGGCTTATTATCACGCAGGGCAATCAAGTGATTGATACCGTCTCTTTCGGCTTTCAACCGCAGGTTTACCTTTTCATAAATCTTAGTAAGAGTTTCCGGATTGCGGGCATACCAAACCATAGAAGAGTCAAAATCGGCCTGGGTAATGCCATATTTCTTGAAAACCGATTCAATGTACAGCACTCGCTTGTAGCTCTCGTTATACGTAACTTCTTCTCCCATAGCCTTCGCTATGTGATAGTCATAGAGTAGGTTCTCCATCTTGGCATCCGGCAGGACGGTTTTAGGTCTTTTCACCTGACAAGCCGTCAAACAGAATGCCAAAAGGATTACGCTATACCATTGAATTCGATTCTTTCCTTTCATGATTTCTTTATGGCATGATAGGAGTCATTCAAATATTTACTGTAGAATAACAACAAAGCAATAATACCACAACTGATTGCCGCATCAGCAAAATTAAAAATCGGACTGAAGAATATAAAATGTTCTCCTCCTATAAACGGCATCCATTCGGGCCAGTTTGTATCAATAATAGGGAAATAGAACATATCCACTACCTTTCCGTAAAACAACGGAGCATATCCGCCTCCTTCAGGCATGAAAGAAGCGATTTGTGCATGAGTGCTTTCACTAAACAGTACACCATAGAATACACTGTCAATGATATTACCCAAAGCTCCGGTCAGAATCAAGGAGACACAGATTATAAATCCGGTTTTCATGCCTTGCTTCACAAACTTATATAAAAACCATCCTATTACAGTAACCGCAATGATACGGAAAGAAGTAAGAAACAGTTTGCCGAATATTTCCATACCGAAAGCCATACCATTATTCTCTGTAAAATAGATATAGAACCAATCAGTAACACGTATGCTTTCATGCCAATACATGTGTGTCTTAATCCATACCTTTATTATCTGATCGATAATCAGTACAGAGAAAATGGTAAATAATGCTATACGGCCTTTCGTAAGAAGTTTACCCATTATTATTTCTTACCATTATTTTTAGCTTCAATGCTCAATGTAGCATGAGGCACGGCACGCAAGCGTTCTGCCGGAATCAACTTACCGGTTTCACGGCAAATACCATACGTTTTATTCTCAATACGCACCAAAGCAGCCTGCAAGCCTTGAATAAACTTCAACTGGCGTTGTGCCAGGCGTGTAGTTTCTTCTTTGGATAAGGTATTGGCACCTTCTTCCAAGACTTTATACGTAGGAGATGTATCATCGGTATCATTACCGTCTGCACCCGTCAGGCTGGCCTTCAACAACTCATAGTCACGTTGTGCCAACTCTAACTTTTCCATAATAATTGCGCGGAATTCTTCCAATTCAGCATCAGAGTATCTTGTCTTTTCTGCCATAATGAAATGTGTGTTTTTAGTAATTATTCTTTTACAACGTTTACATACAAAGAGAAATCGTCGAAATTAAGTTCTGTACCGTTTTCTATATTGTCTGCCAGCGTCAACGAGGTTCCTAAAACCTGGTTACAAATATAGTCTTTATATTCGTTTACCGCATCATCTGTTTGGGGATTTTTCGATAACGTAATATTTATTTTGTCAGTTATCTCAAAACCGCTTGATTTGCGGATATTCTGAATACGATTCACCAATTCCCGGGCAATACCTTCACGACGAAGTTCCTCGGTTACGGTAACCTCCAAAGCTACAGTCAACTTTCCTTCATTAGCTACCAGCCATCCAGGGATGTCTTCACTGAAGATTTCGACATCGGACGTCTCAATGATTGCAGCACCGCCATCCAGGTTTAAAGTATAAGAACCGTTCTTTTCCAACTCAGCAATTGCTTCCTGAGACATTTCTGTTACAGCAGCGGCAACAGCCTTCATCTGCTTTCCGAATTTCGGTCCCAGCTTCTTGAAGTCACATTTCACTTTCTTCACCAGCACACCGGCAGCACCATCCACGAACTTGATTTCCTTCACATTTACTTCGTTCATGATAAGTGCTTTCACAGCTTCAATGTGAGCACGTTGCTCTTCGTCCACTACCGGCACCATGATACACTGCAGCGGTTGACGAACCTTGATATTCACCTTACGGCGCAGAGCCAATACCATGGAAGTAACATCTTGTGCCATCTGCATACGGGCTTCCAGTTCCTTGTCTATCATTTCTTCCTTGCATTCAGGGAATTTAGCCAAGTGAACAGAAACCACATTGTCACGTCCTGTCGCTGAAATCAAATCCATATACAATCTGTCAGCATAGAACGGAGCAATAGGTGACATCAGTTTAGCAACTGTTTCCAGGCATGTATAAAGAGTCTGGAAAGCAGACAGCTTGTCCTGCGTCATACCACCACCCCAGAAACGTTTACGATTCAAACGCACATACCAGTTGGAGAGGTTGTCATTCACGAAATCGGAGATAAGGCGTCCGGCCTTTGTCGGCTCATATTCATTATAGCAAGTATCTACTTCCTTCACCAATGTGTTCAGTACAGAAAGAATCCAGCGGTCAATTTCCGGGCGTTCTGCCATAGGCACTTCAGCTTCCTTGTATTCAAATCCGTCCACATTGGCATAGAGGGCAAAGAATGAATATGTATTATATAAGGTACCGAAGAATTTACGGCGCACCTCTTCTATTCCATCCACGTCGAACTTCAAGTTATCCCACGGAGATGAGTTCGTAATCATGTACCAACGCAATGGGTCGGAACCGTATTTCTCAATCGTAGTAAACGGATCGACGGCATTGCCCAAACGCTTGGACATTTTATTGCCATTCTTGTCGAGAACCAACCCGTTAGAGATTACTGCTTTATACGATATACTGTCGAACACCATTGTGGCAATAGCATGCAGCGTAAAGAACCAGCCACGAGTCTGGTCTACACCTTCAGCAATGAAATCGGCAGGATATATCTGATGGCTATCCAGTAATTCCTTGTTTTCGAACGGATAGTGTACCTGCGCATACGGCATGGCGCCGGAATCGAACCATACGTCTATCAAGTCCGTTTCACGCTTCATCGGCATTCCGTCTTTAGAAACAAGGATAACATCGTCTACATAAGGACGGTGCAAGTCTATCTTATCATAGTTTTCTTGCGTATATACCCCCGGCTGGAAACCTTTATCCTTGTAAGGATTGGACTTCATCAGTCCGGCAGCCACCGATTTCTCTATTTCGTGATACAACTCTTCTACAGACTCAATGCATATTTCTTCGCTACCATCTTCTGTGCGCCAGATGGGCAGCGGAGTGCCCCAGTAACGAGAGCGGCTCAAGTTCCAGTCATTCAGGTTTTCCAGCCACTTGCCGAAACGTCCTGTACCGGTGCTTTCCGGTTTCCAGTTGATAGTCTTGTTCAGTTCCATCATACGCTCCTTGCACGCAGTACTGCGGATGAACCAGCTATCCAACGGATAGTACAATACCGGTTTGTCCGTACGCCAGCAGTGCGGATAGTTGTGCACATGTTTCTCTATCTTGAATGCCAGGTTACTGGTCTTCATCATCATACAGATTTCGATATCCAGCGACTCGGCAGCCTGTGCAGCCAACTCATCGTACTTGCCGTCGACAGTAAACTTCGGGTCGTAGGCGTTCTTCACCCACTTGCCTTGATATTCTTTATATGTATCTACATCGACACATTCCTTCACAAATTTCTCATCCAGTTCATCCAGCAGATAGAACTTACCGGTAAGATCGACCATCGGACGGGTTTCTCCTCTCTTGTTGATCATGAACAAGGAAGGTATGCCGGCAGCGCGGGCCACATTAGCATCGTCCGCACCAAATGTCGGAGCAATATGTACGATACCCGTACCATCTTCAGTCGTTACATAGTCACCCGGGATTACGCGGAAACCTTTATCACTAACGCTCCAATTACCATCTTCAGATACATTGACAGGCTTCACCCACGGAATAAGTTGCTCATATTCCATGCCCAGCAGGTCAGTACCTTTATATTCGGCTACCACTTTGAATGGAATCAACTTATCACCGGCCTTATAATCCTCTAATGCAAGCTCTTCTGCTTTTTTATTGAAGTGAGTATAAAGCAAAGCTTTAGCCAATACCACGGTCATTTTCTCACCCGTATAGCCATTATAGGTCTGCACGGCTACATAGTCAATCTTCGGACCTACGCAGAGTGCTGTGTTAGAAGGCAATGTCCACGGAGTAGTGGTCCATGCGATGAAGTAAGGAGTACCCCACTCTGCCATTTCAGGCTTCGGGTTCTTCATCTTGAACTGTCCTACCACGGTGGTATCTTTCACGTCGCGATAGCAGCCGGGCTGGTTCAGTTCATGAGAGCTAAGTCCCGTACCGGCAGCCGGAGAATACGGCTGAATAGTATATCCTTTATAAAGAAGTCCTTTCTTATGAAGCTGCTTCAGCAACCACCACAGAGTTTCGATATAGCGGTTATCATAGGTGATATAAGGATCGGTCATATCTACCCAGTAGCCCATCTTATGCGTCAGGTCCTCCCACTCTTTAGTGAACTTCATGACGTCTTTGCGACAAGCAGCATTGTATTCAGCTACAGAGATGGTCTTGCCGATATCTTCTTTCGTGATGCCAAGTGCCTTCTCCACACCCAGTTCCACCGGAAGTCCGTGTGTGTCCCAGCCAGCTTTACGCTTCACCTGAAAACCTTTCATAGTTTTATAACGGCAGAAAATGTCCTTAATGGAACGAGCCATCACGTGGTGAATACCCGGCATACCATTAGCCGAGGGGGGCCCTTCGTAAAATACGAAAGAAGGACAACCTTCACGTTCTGTCATACTCTTGGCGAAAACCCGGTTTTCATCCCATTTCTTCAACACTTCCTTGTTTACCTGCGAGAGGTCGAATTGTGAATACTCAACAAACTTCTTTGCCATCTTTTATATCTGATTTTACTATTTACAACTTACAATAGAAGCTACCTTCCTATCATTTAGGAGATACCCTCTTTATTTTAAGGGTGCAAATTTACAAAAAACTTAGAGAAAAGAGCATTTTGAGAAGAAAAAACAAAGAAAATGATGAAACAGCAAACGGGACTTGCCAATAAAGAGGATGCATCAAAACCGAGAACAGGGAGTCCCGCCGTAGCATAACGTTCTTCACCTCGCAGCGTAACGACCTTCACCCCGTAGTGTAACTCCTTTTACCTACCGTGGTAAAAGCTTTTACACACCGAGGTAAATGCTTTTACATTGCGTTATAAAAGACGGTAAACACAATACATTGATAGATAGCGAAGTATATGCTGCCGGCAAGGCGTCCTATTTAGTATTGAGACATCCGCAATTAACCAATTGCTGAGACGCACTTTAAAGAAAAAGGTTATTGTTCGGTTTCCAGACTCTTGGCATATAGATTATCTATAATGCCATCTGCCAAACCGATTACCGGTACATGCACATACTCCGCTTTCACTATTTCGGCAATTGTCAGGAATATCTCAGCAGCCGGAACAATTACATCCGCACGGTCAGTTTTCAGGCTGAACTGTTTCATGCGTTGTTCGGGAGTAAGCGGTCGTAACTCCTCATACAATGCTTGCAAAGAAGTAACGGGTAAGCGGAGTTTCTTCTTGTCCTTCTTGTCTGCAAGTCGGTAGAGTTTATTAATATTACCGCCCGAACCGATAATATTGATTCCCTGGAAATCGGCTGTCAGACGGGTAAGATCATCTTTCATCTGCACCCAGCTTTCCTCTTTCACGGCATTGCTCAGCATACGTACCGTACCGATATTATAAGAAAGAGATTGCACCAACTCACCATTGGTCAGCAAATTGATTTCCGTACTACCTCCACCTACATCTACATAAATATAATTTCCTGTGCGGTCTTCCAGGCACTCTATGTGGTTATTATAGATCATACGGGCTTCTTCCTGCCCATCGATAACTTCGATACTGATACCTGTATCTTTCAAAATTTTTTTAATGATAGCCTTGCCGTTTTTCGCATCACGCATGGCAGAAGTGGCACAAGCCCGATAGTCAGTCACTTCATAAATCTTCATTAACTGGCGAAAAGCCTTCATCAATCTACGCAGTTTAATGGTCTTCACCTCAGAGACTTCTCCCAAAGAGAACACATCAAAGCCCAAACGCAACGGCACACGAAGCATCATTGCTTTAGAAAGACTTTTATTCACCAGATTCTCATCATCCTTGACATTCTTTATCAACAGCCGCACAGCATTGGAGCCGATGTCAATAGCAGCATAACACCTATTATTCATAATTTATAACTCTTATACAATTCTTCCTGTGACCGGAATGGTATTTCACTATCCGTTGTCCAGGGCAAGTTCTCCCCACTCCCGTCTACGATACTTCCCTGGCAATTATCCCGAAGGCCAAAGTCGATAACCTTCCGTAAATCAGCCTTAATTTCAGGGTCGTAGACAGGTGTAATCACCTCTACACGATTATCCAGATTACGCGGCATCCAGTCTGCCGAACCGATGAAGGTTTTGTCTTCTCCACCTGCGGCAAATATAAAGATGCGTGAATGTTCCAAATAGCGGTCTATGAGGCCGTTGATGCGTATCGTATCGCTCAAGCCGGGAATACCGGTCATCAGAGAGCAATTACCACGCACCAGCAAATCAATAGGTACACCGTTGGCAGATGCTTCGTAAAGCTTCTTCACCATTGTTGCATCCGTTATGTGGTTTATCTTGATGCGGATATAAGCCACTTTACCCATCTGCTTATTCTTTATTTCGTCATTAATCAATTTGATGAACTTCTGTTTCATCTCATTGGGCGAAACCAGCAGTTCCTTGAAACGGACGGGCGAATATGGTTTTTCGATAAATGTAAAGACCAGATTGACGTCGGATACTACATTGCGGGCAGCAGTCATCAACATATAGTCGGTGTACATGCGGGCATTGCCTTCGTGAAAGTTTCCCGTGCTGATACAAGCAATATCATTTCCTGTCTTCATGCTGATATGCGTAATTTTGGAGTGCACCTTCAAGCCTTCTACCCCAAAGATTACCTGAATACCTGCATCCTGCATCTTCTTTGACCAGCCGATATTGGATGCTTCATCAAAGCGTGCCAACAGTTCGATAACCACCGTCACCTTCTTCCCGTTGCGTGCCGCACCAATCAGTGCCTTCACCACTTTGGAATCTTTGGCAAGGCGGTAGAGCGTAGTTTTTATGGCCTTCACCTCTTTGCTCACGGCCGCCTCTTGCAATACGCGGATATAATAATCGAAACTATGATAAGGAACATGAATAAAGCGATCGCCCTTCTGTATCAATTTCAACAGACTCTCGCTATCATTCAGTTCGGGCTTTATAACAGGCTCCCACACGGGATACTTCAGGTCTTTGCGACCGCAGTCGGGGAATGACATCAAGTCCTTGTGATTATGATAACGTCCGCCACCCAATACTGTATCCAGTTTATCCAGGCTTAACTTGGCCATAACACGCCTCAGTAAATCCTTCGGCATCTTGTCATCGTAGATCACCCGAAGGGCATCTCCTTTCTTGCGGCTCTTCACCCCTTTGGAAATCTTTTGCAACGTGCCGTTACGCAGGTCATTGTCTATTTCCATCTCCGCATCCTTTGTGAATTTAAAGGCATGAGCCTCATAACTCAGATAATTGAGACCGGAGAAAATCATCGGCAGGCAATAACGTATCACATCATCCAGATACATCAGAAAGCTCTTTCCCTCTTTATCCGGCAGACGTACGAAACGCCCGCACTCGGCAACCGGAAGCGCTATCAATGCATAGTCGAAACTTTTTCTGCCAAGAGCCTGCATCTTGATGCCCAAATAAATATTCTCATCCGTCTCATCAGTCAGCTGTTTGACGGCCGACAACCATACGGGGCTGACGAAACCGCTCAATTTCTGGCGATAGAACTCGCAGATAAACGATTGCTGCTCTTCATCCAATTCATCTTCTTTCAGCAGGTGGATATTCTCTTCTCTTAGCTGCCGGTTCGTTTCATGAATGGCATGCTCATATTCTTTGGAATACTTGTTATTCAGTTTGTTAATCTGCTTTATCAGATGCTTGGCACGCTCCCGCTCCATGCGCAGACTTCTGTCTTCACACTCGGCAATACGGTTGAGCGTAGCCATACGGACACGGAAGAATTCATCCAGATTATTTGAGTATATGCCGAGAAAGCTCAGCCTTTCCAATAAAGGAACATGTGTTTTTGTCGCTTCTTGTAAAATGCGATGGTTAAAGTACATCCAACTTAAATCACGATCAACGTATGCTTCTGATACAACTTTTTTATTAATCATCTTATCTTCCTAAAATTTGCTGGCAAAAGTAAGTAACAGGTGCTACAAAGTTATGTCAGACATATCACAATACGGATACGGAAAAGCAGGAGACGGATAATGTGACAAAGACATCCCATTCTCTATATGCCGCAGGATGCGCCAATCGCAACTACGCACCCAATAACGGAAGGAAGTATCCGGACGATAATCCTCAGAAAACTCCAGCAAATGCTCCAGGTCAAAACTATCGGAAACGATGCCTGCACCCGTACGGGCAGCATCATAAGCATTGCAATCTTGCTCTATGTGGGCAGGAACCATCAGTAGAGGTTTGCCCAGGTACATAGCTTCACAAACAGACTCGAACCCGGCTGTGGTGGCATAGGCCTTGCAACCTGCCATATATCGTAAAAACTTAACGTCATCAATCTGATGGAAACTCAAAGTGTCATCAATCTGACAAACTTCTTCTTCACCCCGCTTATCCCAAAAGAAGTGAAGGGGAACTTCGGGATGCGCTCTATGCCAATCGCGAACACTCTCCCCAAAGCCGGAGTTTACCATATATCCATGAAGGTAATCACCTTCGGTTCCTTCGCACGAAAGAACATCTCTCCGCAACAAGGGCGGAACAACATGAATATGTTCTTCTTCATCATCATCCATCTCGCGAAACGAGAGAGCCAGTTTTTGTTGTGCTCCCAGGCAAGTGAGGCGGGTAAAGAAGCGCAGCAGCCACAAGTTGACTCCGTTCTTATCGGGAAATTCAAAATCACGATGCAAGAAGAGATATTGATGGCCGATACTGATTTGCGGTACGGAAGGACGGAAAAGCAGATAAGTCAATCCCGTAAGCAATTCGTAGAAATTGATGACAAGGTCGGCACCACTTTCTTCTATGCGGCGATGTATGTAGTTTATACTTTTTATATAGGTAGGTAGTTTTACGGTATTATATGCCACGCTGCGCGACAGACTGACCCGCTTGTTGGCAGGTGTCGGCAAGAAATTAGGACTGAGAAAGCGCTTTACCGGAGCCTGGATGCTACGATTAAAGAAACCGGGCAAACGGCGTGAGTTGCTCTTTCCCACCAGTACTTCCACAACCTCGTGGCCATTGCGACGCAGCAGCTCTTCCATAGTAATGGCTTGCGTCAGGTGTCCCCGGCCTTCTCCTTGAACAATAAAAAGAACTTTCATGACTTAGTAAGTTATAATTTATAATTTATGAAGCTGCCGGAACCTTTTCATCCTGCTCGTCCGCCTGCACTTCATTGTAGTAGATAATATCCCAGTTGCCATTTTCATCCTCTGTCAAAGCAGAAAGTGTTTCTACCCAATCACCCGAATTCAGATAATGAATATCGTCATAAAAAGCATTGGCAGGATGGTGGATATGTCCGCAGATTACCCCGTCGCACTTGCGTGCCCGTGCAAACTTCACCAATTCTTTTTCAAAGTCTGAGATATAGGAAACAGCCGACTTTACTTTTTGTTTGACCGCCTGGGACAAAGAATAATAAGGCAACCCATGTCGTACACGGTAGTTATTGTAAATGCTATTCACCCACAACAAGAAATCATAGCCTACCCCGCCCAACTGTGCCAACCACTTAATCTTTGTAGTCACCGTATCGAATATATCTCCATGCGTCACGTAGTAACGTTTGCCACAGCTTTCGTGGATGAATTCTTTCACTATTTTGATATTATAGAATTCTATGGGCGCAAGGCTGTCCAAGAAATCATCATGGTTTCCGCGAACATAAATCACTTCCGTGCCGTGTTTCTCCATCATTTTCATGATGACTTTAAAGAAATCCGTATGTTTTGCCTGCCATTTGCGGGTACCGCCTCTCTTCAAAGCCCACCCGTCAATGATATCACCATTCAGTATCAGTCGACTGCAATTTACGGACTTCAGAAAATGGCTGACCTCTACTGTCTTAGAATTTGATGTGCCTAAATGAATATCAGATAGCACAATCGTAGAATAAAAAGTACGTAAGCGCATAGCATTGCATTTTTAGTTGTTGCAAATGTCACGTTTTTGTGTTACAGATAAGTGTAAAGAATATGACAATTCGGTTATATTCCCCCACTCGTTTTGCCCTAAACACCCCTGTAACCAAATTGTCACACCATAGTAACCGCCCCGATACATGAAAGCTGCTACTTTGCGAAAAAATAGAAATATGATAGGACTTTTCAATGACTGCTTCCCGCCCATCATGGATGGAGTATCAGTAACGACCAGCAACTATGCATATTGGCTCAACCGGAAACGAGGGGATGTCTGCGTTGTTACTCCACAAGCACCAGCCGCAACAGACGACAATGGCTACCCGGTATATCGTTATCTCTCCTTGCCCATCCCTATGCGAAAGCCCTACCGGCTTGGATTTCCACGCATCGACTGGCCCTTTCATAAGCAGATCAGCAAGATTCCGTTTGAGTTGGTACATGCACACTGCCCGTTTTCATCCGGGGCAATAGCACGCAACATAGCGCGCAGTAACGGCATTCCGATGATTGCCACTTTTCATTCGAAGTACCGTTCCGACTTTGAGCGCATCATCCCCAACCGATATATGATAGATCACCTGATACGCAACATCGTAGCCTTCTATGAGCAGGCCGATGAAGTATGGATTCCGCAGGCGTCGGTAGAGGACACCTTGCGCGAATACGGCTACAGAGGCAAAGTAGAAGTGGTAGACAATGGAAACGATTTTTCCGGCACCCCCTACTCCATCCACCTGAAAGCCGAAGCCAAGCAAAGGCTGGGACTGACACCAGACATACCTTTGCTGCTTTTCGTAGGGCAACACATTTGGGAGAAGAATGTCGGCTTCCTGCTCCATGCACTGGCACGGATGAAGGAAATACCTTTCAGGATGATTTTCGTAGGTACCGGATATGCAGCCGAAGAGATGAAGCAATTGGCAGATAAGTTAGGATTGACGACATCCACTGCCGGTGATGCACGGCCCCCCAAAGTTTCATTTGCAGGTGTCATCAGCCAGCGGGAGGTCTTGAAACAGTACTATCTTGCAGCAGACTTATTCTTGTTCCCATCCCTCTATGACAATGCACCGCTGGTGGTGCGCGAAGCCGCCGCCCTGCACACTCCCTCCATCCTACTGCAAGGCTCCACCGCTGCCGAAATTGTTTCGGACGGCATCAACGGTTTCCTGTCCACAGCCAACGAGGAGATCTATGCAAATAAAATTACCGGGCTCCTGGCCCGCCCACAACTGATAGAGAGTGCAGGCGCCTGCGCTGCGCAAAGCTTGGCACGCTCGTGGGGAGACATTGCCGAAGAAGTGAACGACCGATACAACCACCTGATACAGCGCCACCACCCGAACTGAAGTATCCATGAACAAGAAACATATTATCCTGGCAGTGCTGCTCGGGCTTTCTGTCATTGCCTACCTTTTTTATAAAGACTTCGACCTGCATACCTTTTCCGACCTGCGCTTCAGCAAGCAGATGATATGCGGCATTCTGCTGGCACTGCTTTGCTTCGTCTGCCAGAACGCGGGAATGATGTGGCGATACCGTCTGCTCACGGAGCGACTGCTATCCTGGCAGCAAGTGTTCCGGGTCAATGTGCTATGCGAATTTACCTCTGCCATCACGCCATCTTCCGTTGGGGGCAGCAGTCTCATCTTCTTATACCTATATAAAGAAGGTATAAACGCCGGAAAGAGTACAGCCATCATGATAGCCTCTCTTTTTTTGGACGAACTTTTCTTGTGCCTGAGCTGCATCACGGTAGTATGTTTGCTGCCTTTGGACGTATTGTTCGGGGAAGCTGCCGTCCTGACTTCCGGCATAAAATGGCTGTTCCTCCTGATTGTCGCCGCCGTTTCGCTGTGGACAGCCGTGCTCTATGTTGCACTATTTCATAGACCGCAGTGGGTAAAAGCCGTGCTTTTGACCTTTTTCTCCATGCCGTTGCTGCGGCGTTGGAAAGAAAAGATCCGCCTTGTGACAGATGAGCTCGTCATCGGCTCGCAAGAAATCAGCCACCACAAGTTCCGCTTCTGGATAAAGCCGTTTCTTGCCACAGCAGCGGCATGGTGCTTCCGCTATGCCATTGTCAATGCACTGCTTTTCGCTTTTACTTCCGGCGGCAACCAGTTGCTTGCCTTTGCCCGCCAATGGGTGCTTTGGATGATTTCCATCGCCAGCCCCACCCCAGGGGGTAGCGGATTGAGCGAATATATGTTCAAGGTCTATTATACCGACTTCCTGCCCAACGTGGGCACAACGCTGCTCGTGGCGCTGGTATGGCGCATCATCACCTATTACTCTTACCTGATAGCAGGCGTATGCATCGTGCCGCGCTGGATCAAGGAAAAGACAATCGCCTGATAAGAACAAAAGTCACACCGGCATCGCACAGGCATGACTTCAAGAGAATTTATGGAATTAATACGTAAAAAGGATGAATTTGTTCGTGTGTAAAATCAAAGCATCAGACAAATTCTTCGACCATATACATATCGCTGACAAAATCGTCGACAACATGTTCCAGGTTCTCGCAGGCTTCATCGAGTGTATCACCGTAAGCACTGCACAACACATTATTCATAAAATAAGCGTAAAAACCACCGCCGGCTGCTGCCTCTACGGTATAGTCATTTTTGTTCAGTTTCATAATTCTAGCCTCCTTATCTTTTGATGCTGCAAAGATGGGGGAAAAGTGTTACAAGAAGGTGATAGCAAGGTTACAAAAATGATAATATATATGAGGAAGGCACTTTGGCATTTTACTCTTCAAAACAGTAGTACACGATTTGAACTTGCATTAGTAGATACACCTTAAAGGAACTATAACCGGATTACTAAAAACTAAGACTACAGTTACTAATAATTAATCGTCCGACAGTTATTTCATATTCGTCTAACAGTTGTCGGATGATAATTCAACAACTGTTGAACGATAAGTAATTATCTACGGAAGAATTAGTATTTAGTACAATAGAAATAAATTCTTTCCTTTTCGAATATTAGTTTAGTCGATCGCTCCCCAGAAGAACTCGACATTCTGAAACGGCAGGTTGATGGCCTGAAGGTGGTAGAAGGCGTTGCTCTTCTGTTTACTGTAATGATAATCGCGAAGGGAAATCGTAGTAACAAACAGATTGTTTAGCACATCGGGACGGAACAAGTGTTGATGGGCCTTCAGGATATCGGTGAGCGGCACTTTCAGAAAATCCTCGCTGAAACTGCTTTCAAGGAGGGTATCGTAAAAAGCAATGTAGTTGAACAAGTGAGACTGCTTCACCCGTTTCTCATCTCCATATACCACAGGGAGGTCTTGCAGCACCTGAACGTAGACTCCGTTTCGAACCAGTTCACTACACGATTTTAAGAACAATTCTTTCTTGATATGTACCGATATCTCCTCCGCCCCACTCCAACAGAGAATATCCCTGTTCACCCTCAATAGCTGCGACTGCATAAGCAGAAACTGTCCATCGGCTTGGAGCACGATGCTGTCGGCAGAGTACAAGGCTTGCAAAACCAGATCGGACTGGATAATGTTCCAAAGGGCATTCTTTTCTTCTTTTACCTCGCGGGTGTAGTGAAACAGCTGTTGCCGCGGGCCGGTGCCTGCAAGCGAAGGATGGAAGCGGAAAAGATAGTTATCAAGATAGGTCTTTTGCTGCAACGGTTCGGCAAGAGGATAGGATGCTGGAGAATCCTGATAAATCTGCTGCTGCAACTCGCACGTATACGACTTCCCGCTCCCTGTCTGCTTCTTCACAAAAGGGCAACCTGTATTGCAAATATGTAGGTAGCCGCACTTCCGACAATCTTCGGCAATGCCCGGCAATTCGTGCAGACGGTCAATCTTTTTACGGGCACGTTGGAGTATTTCGGCTGGGTCTTCTTCGAAGAGATTGCCATAGTAAAAATCTTCGTCCCCCTGTCCACGCACGCAGGAGTACATCTTTCCGTCAGCTTGCAGTAGGAAGAACTTCTCGCCGCAGTTGCGGGAATTGGTGCAATAGGAAGGGGTGAACTCGTCGAACCAATGCCGCTTAAATCCATACTCCAACTCTGTTCCAGCAAAGCGATCTTTCAGCCGGTTATAAAAACGGACTTGTTGCGAAGCATCGGGCGGCGTGGTGTCGAGACAGGGATGGTCCTTGAACTTGCAGTCGTTGAGCGTAGAATTAAACCCAAACATAAAGTTGAAGCGGTTCATGTCGAAGCCACAATCGTTGTGAAGGAAAAGGATGTCGTCGGTAATCTCCTCCCAACGCTCTAAGTGCTCGCTATAAAGGGTGGCGGACATCTTTTTGTCATACGGATAGGAAGATAGCAGACGGATGTTATCCAATATCTTGTCCAGGCTGTCTGCGCCATTCTTCATCAACCTGTGCTTGCGATGCAGTTCCAACGGCAGGTCTATGCTACCGCTTATGGAAACTTTGTGACGGCAGAGCAGGTCGTAGTGCTTATCGATGAGCAGCAGATTGGTCTTGATGTGCGGATTCATCTTAAATATCCCTTTGGCTGATAGCTGATCGTAATACTTCAGGTAATGGGCGGAGATGATGCCAAACAGTCTGTCCAGGTCTTCTCCGGGCAGAGTAGTCACTTCTCCTCCGTGCAGGGATATATTGAATGGTAATATTCCGGCACCTATCAGCTTATCTATTGCTGTTTCGAGCGCACCTGCCGGATTGGAAAAGCGGGGCGTATCCGTCTGGCAGCCCAAATAACAATACGAGCAGGACATATTGCATTGCAAAGTGGGCACGTAGAGCAGATGTATCATTTTCATATCCATATCAGCGATAGTTTAGTTCACGGACAGTTGCCTTATGAAGCCGGCCTTTGATGTGGCTTTGCCGGAGAACCCAGCGTCCCTTCTCATCGTACTGGTAGGTGTAAGAGACTTCACGTGTCTTTTGCTTTTTGCTATTGTAGTAATCTTTCCGGGCTCTCAGGCCTTTTTCATTGTATTCGTAAGTGCATATTCCATCGAGCCCGCCATTGACATAACCTTCTTTCTTTGCCAGAAGGCCGTCTTTATAATAGTACTTTATTTCCCATAGCAAGCGCTTCTCGGCGTCGAACACCTTTTTCAATATACGTTTTCCTTCCGCATCATATTCGTATTCGGCCAATGCCTTTTCGGAACGCGGTATGTCCTGGCGATACCCCTCATCACTTATCCGAAGGGAGAAACGGGAGACCGTATCTTGCCTTCCGCCCGAATACTTGATGGTGGCTACATCAATGTAATCGACATCCGAGTTCTTCAACTCATTCCATATCTGCCTCATCTCGTCCTCAACGGTGAGTCGGTCCCAGGCAAAATCGCGAAATGGTGCATCACCGCTTGTACAACTGCCAAGCAGACTCATCAGGAAAGTGAAAATGAACAGCCGCTTAACCATTGTTATTGTTGTTGTTATTATTATTATTGTTATTATTATTGTTGTTATTATTATTGTTGTTGCTGTTGTCGCCATCCGAAGAACCATTGTCGAAAGTCCCAAAGCCATCGCCACTATCTTGGCTACCATTGCCCGAAGCATTGCCGCCGAATATCAGTGCGGCAGCAGCAGCGCTCGTCAGGAGAACGGAAGTAGCCTTGTTCGAGCCTGTTTCGTCCGAGCTGAAAAGTTTGTTCTGATTCAACATTTCAATTTTTCTACCATCACAGCGAATCACCTTGTCCGTTGCACCTTCCGAGACGTCAAAAACCTTGAGCAATTCATCATTCTTATAAAGTTTCACGCTCCTGTTGGCGTACATCAGCATGCACGTCACCCCCTCTATGTTGTAGTTCTCAATCAGCATTTCTACATAGGGCTGGGATATGCGGGCTATTTCCACGTCATCGATAATGCCTGCCAACATACAGAAACGGCGTGTCAGCTCGGCAAATCCCACAACTTTTCTTGCAATAAGAGTATCTTGCTTTTTCATGTCATTCGTTTTTAAATATTAGTTTCTGCTGCTTCCCGGCAAGAAATGCTTCGAGCGATTCTACAAAGGCATTGAACTTCTGATTGTGCCGCTTCTCTATCTTTTCTGTTTTGGAAGTGTATACCTTGAATTTATCTTTGTAGACGTAGAGAGTGTGGTGGTCTCCGTATGAAATACTCACATATTTGGGATGTACTGTGGCTGCATGAATAGAGGCATAGAAAACCACCGTTTCTCCGGCAACGAGGTAATCGGGTAACAGAAAGATAGTATTTACGTTCTTAACGTTAAAGAAGTTCGGGTTCTTGACAAAGAAGAAGGTAATACAAAAGATACA
>JAUUPT010000050.1 GCA_030843315.1 Bacteroidaceae bacterium
AAGATACGAAAATGGGTATCGTAACAGATATCAAAGAAGCTCTTCGTAAGGCTTATGCATTGAAGATTAACTATTCTGCGCAACCGCGTCAGTAAGAAGTTATAAGCTATATTAAAATGAAGGTCGTTTGCCAAGCAAACGACCTTCATTTTTTTATAATTTCATCTTATCTGATTTATTATTTTGTGATTATAAGGGAAGTGATTTAGTTCTTGAATATGGGCTTGGCAATTAAATGAGAATGAAGAAATAAGAATAAGAGGAGTAATTTTTTCCCAGTTAGGAAAAAATATTTTCCTAACTGAAAAAAAAGCGGACTTTAAAAACAAGAAATTTAGTGCCAAAGTAAAGGCTGTACTCTATCGCTTTTTTCCGCTTTCTATTTTACGTTATATACTTCGCGGTAGATATGTTCCTTTACCTTATCAAAATCGTTTTCACATTGAATATCTCCATAAGCCATGAGGAGCATGGGGAGATAACCGTCTCCGGCTTTGTAGGGTGGTTGTTGGTAGGGGGCTTCCCATAGTGAGAATCCGTGGCGTTGGTAGAAGTTAATGCGGCGTTGGGCCATTTCTTCATTGGGGACTTCCACTTCCAGAATGATGGGATGTTCCAGAAGTTGGCACAGATGGTTTAGTACATTTTTACCATGTCCGCCGTTGCGTTGTGCCGGGTCGACGGCAAAGTGTTCCACATAATAGAAATGACCGAAGTCCCAGTAGGTGATAAAGCCCACCGGGGTATTGTCATGGAAGATGATGTTGTTGTGGAAGTGGGGTTTGGCATCTGTATATTTGCGCAATTCTTCCAGTTCCCGGTATTCTTCCGAAGGGAAAGAGGAGATCATTAGCTGCTCCATATAGTCGTATAAAGCAGTGTCGGCGGTGGTAATACGTTTTAGTTTAATCATTGGTCGTTTGGTTTCTTGTTAGTTTACTTATTTTAAAGGAAGACAGAGACGCAGAGGAACAGAGATTTCCTTTCATTAATTAGGAACTAAATATTCTCTGTACCTCTGCGTCTTTGTGTTCTATCTTTATTCTTCCGTATAAAATTCAATAATCCGTTGGATGGCCCGTTGGCAGACGGGGCAGAACGCACCACATTCGTTGGTACGCATACGGCAATCGTCGGCCGGGCGATATATTCCTTTGGCTGAATAGCCTCCACCCTCATATACACCTACGGGATATTTCTCACTTTCGGCGGTTGGGGTAGGGATGGGAGTTCCTTCCACAAGCATATCTTCCCATTTGGAGGCAAAGTTGACGCGGGTACTGATATTCTGTTCCCAGGGTTCTACATCCAGCGGATAAGTATCTGTCATTACGTCGTTGTCGTAGAAGTATTCGTCGGCAAGGCCGCCAAAGCTATGTCCGAACTCATGTACCACTACGGGACGGAATTTCGGATGATGGGCAGTGGTCAGTGTGTAAGAGTTGTAGATACCGCCGCCGCCATATTCGTCTGTGTTTGCCAGGATGATGATGTGCTCATACGGTATTCCCGCCAGGGCATCGTGTATGGACTTGACGCGTGAAGTCGTCAGATACCGGTCGGAATAGAAGGTACTGAAATGCGAACCGAATGCTGTACGTTTCCATTCGCCCAGGCGCGGTACGCTTACTCCGCTATCTTCCGAGGGGCTTGCCACGGCTACGATGTTGAACCGGTTCTTCATGGAGCGGAAAGGCTCGTGTGCCAGCAAACTTTCGCAGGCAATGGCAGCATCTTTATAGAATGTTTTCATCTCTTTGGGCGTATAGCCTTCGGCAAGGATGGCTACGTCGATGCATTTCTCCGCATCTCCGCTTTGCAGAAGATATTTGTGGGGAGTGATGTGCTCGGTTCCTTTCTGATGTATCAGGATATCATCCGGTTTGACTATATGCTTCATGCTGGCACGAACATTTCCGCGCGGATTGAGCAGCGTGATTTCTATTTCTGCCGGCTGAAGCGGATAGGGGAGCAGATAAGTGTTTTCAAATCCCTTGGTCACGGCTTTGGCTTCGTCCGTCTCCAGCCATTCCTGGAAGAGGGCAGAGAACGATGTTTTATAGATAATGTTGCCACTCGCCACATCCCGCATCGTGATCTGTCCGTTTCCCTGCAGAGGCAGCTCGGACAAATGATGCTTTCTTCCTGCCCAGGAAGGCAAGGCCGACAACTCGTCCAGGCATATCTCTTGCTTGGCAGCGTTCCCGGTAAAGATATAATCCACACGCAGGGTTTTGTCTGCAAAATAATCAGTGAAATTCTGTGCATGCAGCGCCAGCACTGCCACCAGGCACAATAGGAACAACGAATACTTCTTCATAACCGTTCATTATTTAATATCTTTCCACAAAGATACTATCTTTAAGATTCATCTGCAATATTCTTTTGAAAGTGAAGCAACCTTTTATGTGTATGCCTATGCATCTCTTGATGAGGTTTTATTCTTTTTTTTGCAATAAAAGTTATAAACCGTATTTTTATTGGCGAAAAAATAGCTAACTTTGCATATTGCCGTATACGGATACGGGAAATAGAATAACTTATTAATCATTAGAATTTGAAATGGGACATCATCAATTGGACACTTTAGACGAGCAGATATTGAAGCTCATTGCCGATAACGCACGTATTCCTTTCCTTGAAGTGGCCAGAGCTTGCAACGTATCGGGAGCCGCCATCCATCAACGCATCCAGAAGCTGACTAATTTAGGTATATTGAAAGGGTCGGAATATGTTATCGATCCGGAGAAGATAGGCTATGAAACATGCGCTTACATAGGCATCTACTTGAAAGATCCCGCTACCTTTGATGCGGTGACAAAGGCTTTGGAAGCTATTCCTGAGATTGTGGAGTGCCATTTCACGACGGGCAAGTACGATATGTTCATCAAGCTCTATGCCCGTAACAATCACCACCTGCTGAGCATTATCCACGACAAGCTGCAACCGCTGGGGCTGTCTCGCACAGAAACTCTGATATCTTTCCACGAAGCCATCAAGCGGCAGATGCCGATTACGGTAGAAGAGGAAGAAGAATAATCTTTATCGACGAATATAATCAACGAATGCATAAGGGCAGGGATGTTTCTCATCGACAGAATGAGATTCCCTGCTTTTTTCTTGCCACACAGCCAAGTCCACTTCCGGGAAATAAGCGTCCACCTGTGGCGCTTCCGCATCCACTTCCGTCAGGCAGAGGACATCCGCCAGCGGGAGTGCCTGACGATATACGCTTGCCCCGCCGATAATATACACCTGCTCGTCCGGGCGGCAACTCTCCAATGCCGCTTCCAGGCTGGGAAATACTTCCGCTCCGGGATAAACAGCCTCGCCGCGTGAGGACAGAACTACGTTGCGCCGATTGGGAAGAGCACCTTTAGGCAGTGATTCAAACGTTTTCCGGCCCATGATAATGGTATTTCCGGTGGTCAAGGCTTTGAAGCGCTTCAAGTCATTGGGCAACCAGAACAGGAGTTTGTTCTCATAGCCGATGCCCATGCGGCGGTCTACGGCAGCAATAATATTTATCATAGTCTACACAGCTACTTTTCCGGCAATATGCGGATGCGGGTTATAATCTACTAATTCAAAATCCTCGAACTGAAAATCGAAGATGCTCTTCACATCCGGGTTGATTTTCATCTGCGGCAATGGGCGAGGCTCGCGAGAGAGCTGAAGCTTTACCTGTTCCAGATGGTTCAGGTAGATATGGGCGTCTCCGAGAGTATGGACAAAATCGCCGGCCTTCAGTCCCGTCACCTGCGCCATCATTTGCAGGAGCAAGGCGTATGAAGCGATGTTGAAGGGCACTCCGAGGAAGATATCCGCGCTGCGCTGATACAGTTGCAGGCTCAACCGTCCGTTTGCCACATAGAACTGGAAGAAAGCATGGCATGGCGGCAGATTCATATTATCCAGATCGCCCACGTTCCAGGCGCTGACGATGATGCGGCGGGAGTCGGGATTATGCTTGATGGTTTCCACGGCTTCGCTGATCTGGTCGATGACCCCGCCCTTGTAGTCGGGCCACGAACGCCATTGATAGCCATAGATATGTCCCAAGTCACCATTTTCATCCGCCCACTCGTTCCAGATGCGCACGCCGTTGTCCTGGAGATACTTCACGTTGGTATCGCCTTTGAGGAACCACAGCAGTTCGTATATGATGGATTTCAAGTGGAGTTTCTTGGTTGTCAGACAAGGAAAGCCCTCGTCCATATTGAAGCGCATCTGATGCCCGAACACGCTGACGGTGCCGGTGCCGGTGCGGTCACTCTTCTCTACGCCCTCTGCCAACACACGGTTGAGCAAGTCTAAATATTGTTTCATGGTGTTGATACTTTTATTTATCCGGACGCAAAGGTAGGAGATTAAATTAAAAATTAATAATTAAAAATTAAAAATTAGAGGAAGGGGGTCATCAGGTTTCCCACCCAGCCTACAAACTTTTTCCATTTGGAGCGCCTCTTCCACACTTCGGGCGTAAGCAGCGTACTGTTCAGCTTGTCGCGCTCAAACATGGCATTCAGTTGGTTGGTAGTCATGGGGTCGAAGATGAACGCATTCGTTTCGTAGTCGTAGCGCAGACTGCGGCTGTTGAGGTTGGCGGTGCCCACGGTGCAGAAGGTGCTGTCCACCATCATAATCTTGGAGTGATGGAATCCGCCGTTGAAGAGATAAATCTTGGCTCCCTGCTTCATCAGCTTGTGCACCACGTAGAAGGACGCTTCGGGGGTAAAGTAGATATCCGACACGGCGGGTATCATGATTTCCACTTCCGTTCCCTTTTTCAGAGCGCTTTTTATCGCCTTGCGGATGGACTTGGTGGGGACAAAGTAAGGGTTTACGATCCGTATATTTTTCTCTGCCGCCTTGATGGAAGCCGCATAAGCGTGGCTGATGGAGCGCGGCGTTTCGCGCGGAGTACGGTCTACGATGGCTATTTCTTCCGCTATGCTGTCCGGGAACTGGGGAACGTCAGGGAAGTAGACGGGACCGCCGACGTGCTGCCCCGTTTCGCGGTTCCACATGGTCAGGAAGATACCTTGCAGATAGCGCACGGCATCTCCTTCGAGGTGGATGTGCATATCGTGCCATTGCCCTATCTTGGGCAGTCCGTTGATGTAGTAATCGGCGATGTTCATACCGCCGGTGTAGCCTATTTTGCCGTCTATCACTACTATCTTGCGGTGGTCGCGGTGTACGGCGTGGTTCACCCAGGGGAAGGTGATGGGGTCGAACTTCACAATCTCGATGCCGCGGTCGCGGATGGCTTTCAGGTGATGGTTCTTCAGCGGTTTATTGTTGGACCAGTTGCCGAAGGCGTCGAACATGGCACGCACTTCCACACCTTCTTTCACCTTCTCCGCCAGCAGGTCGAAGAGAGCGTTGGCGATGGAGTCGTTGCGGAAATTGAAGTATTCCAGATGGATGTGATGCTTGGCTTGGCGGATATTCTCAAAGAGGTCGACGAACTTGTCGCGACCGGTCATCAGTAATTTTACTTCGTTATTGTAAGTGACGGGGGCGCCCATTTGTTTCAAGTAGTCCATTACGATTGAGTCGCTTTCTACTTGTGCCCGTGCATTACCAATGGAAAGAATGAATAATATGACGAATAAAACTTGTTTCAAAACTCTCTCTTCTTATTTCGTTTTACGAGTGGACAAAGATACAATTTATCATTGAGATTTGTTCGGTTGTTTAAATATAATTAGCCCTTGCCTTATTCCAATAAAGCAAGGGCTAACCGAATTATATCAAGGGCAAATGCAATGCTTATGCCAGCGTTGAAATCTTGCGGTAACCGAAGTAAAGCAATACGACGACTGCAATTACCAGCGACTTGGGGTCGAGTTGCGCCGCTCCGCTCTCTACGGCGGTGTTGAAGGTTTCGCGCAAGGTGTCGAGTACCAGTTGCAGTCCGTCGAAGGCGATGAACAGAACCAGGGCGAGGGTGAAGCAGAACGTTGTCCATATCTGCGACAGGCGGCGGGTGCGGTCGGGCAAGTGGCGCATGACGCGGCGGCTGAAGCCGTTGTCGGCTATCTCCTGCCGGTGTTCGGCGAAGAAGGAGTCAAGGAGTTTATCATTATTTTCCATCATAACCATTTTGTTTTAAGTAGGTAGCCATCTTGTCTTTCGCCCGCGAGAGGTGGCTTTTTACGGTTCCCGCCGGGCATCCGGTGATGCCTGCAATCTTTTCGATGCTTTGATCTTCCATATAGAAGAGGGTGATGCAGGTGCGTTCCATTTCTTTGAGGGAGGCCAGTGCACGGTAGATGTCCATGTGCTGGCCCACGTCTTTTTGCAGCGTACTGCATTGAGCGTCTACCCGGTATGCATCCAAGTCGTCCGTCTCTTTCCGGCTGCGAATATAATCATAAAATACGTTATATGCAATACGGTAGAGCCAAGTTGAGAAGCTGGAAAGGTTCTTGAACGAGGCGAGGTTGGTGTATGCCTTGATAAAAGCGTCTTGCGCCAGGTCGTCACTCAGTTCGCTGTCGCCGCAGGTCAGATGGAGAAAGAAGCGCCGCACGGGCGACTGGTACTTCCTGACCAACTGGTCGAAGGCCCTGGTGTTGTGAAACACCACGACCTGTGCGACTAACGATATGTCGTTGAGTTGACTCATTTGTTTTCGTCTTTCTTCTGCTGACTGTAATAGATTACCAGTTGGCCGAAGCCGGTGAACATGATGAGCAGCCCGATGCAACCGAGGCTGAACTCTTCGGTGATGGCCCAGAGGAAGATGAACAGCCCGATGCCGACAAAGATGTTGTTGATGCCTTTGCTACGGATATCGCTGTTGCCGGCCTCTTTGAAGAAGTTCTCGGGTAATTGCTGTCCGCTGGCAAGAGCTTGTTCCACCAGTCGATATTTTGCCTTCCGGTTCTTGTAGCGGAAGAAGAAGACGATAAAGACGATGAGTAGCGGCAAGCCGAAGACGAATACAATTGCTGTGACGGCGATAAGGGTATCAGAGGCTTGGTCGTCGAATTTGAATCCTACCCATTGCAGGCCGCTGTGGTGTTCTTCCTTCTTGGCGTCCGCCGGGTTTTCGTACGTCATCACGCTGAGGGTGTCGGTCACGGTCTTTCCGTTGATGACGGTATCGCAGAGCTCGATAACTCTTTTCTTGTTCCCCTGGCTGTCGTTTTCTGTTACGGTGCGGTTCTTGCCTTGTAGCAGCGTGCAGCACAGCATGGCAAGCATTAGTCCTAAAATGATACGTTTCATAATCTATTGTTTTTTAAGTTTTGTTTCTTTGTCTGTTAGACGTAGCTTGGTCGGTATAAAGTTGCAAAGAGAAGAAATATTTTTGAAAAGAGGGCAATAAAATAAATGTTTTTTGGGCATGAAGAATCTTTCTCTGCCAGTTGATAAGAACTCTTTTTGTACTACCTTTGCGGACGTAAAACAGTATCGAACATGGAATTACCCGTATCCTTTACCGACCGTACCCGTGCCCTGCTGGGCGATGACGAATATAATAAACTGTCTGCTGCGCTGAACGAAGAACAGCCTGTCAGCATCCGCCTGAATGCGGACAAACTGAGATGTGTCAGCTCCCGGCAGCCCTCGGTTCCCTGGTCGTCTACCGGCTTCTACCTGGACCGCAGGCCGACGTTTACCTTCGACCCCCTGTTCCATGCCGGCTGCTACTATGTGCAAGAGGCCTCGTCCATGTTCGTAGAACAGGCCTTGAAGCAACTCCTGACAGACGAACCGGTGGTGATGCTCGACCTCTGCGCCGCTCCCGGCGGTAAGTCCACGCACGCCCGCAGCGTGTTGCCCGCAGGCAGTCTGCTGGTGGCCAATGAAGTCATCCGCAACCGCTCGCAGATATTGGCGGAGAACCTGACGAAGTGGGGGCATCCCGGCGTAGTGGTCACCAACAACGACCCTGCGGACTTCTCTTCTCTCGAAGCGTTCTTCGACGTGGTGCTGACGGACGTGCCCTGCTCCGGCGAAGGAATGTTCCGCAAAGATCCGGTGGCCGTCAGCGAGTGGAGCCCGGAGAATGTAGACATCTGCTGGCAGCGCCAACGGCGCATCATCTCGGACATCTGGCCTTGCCTGAAGCCCGGCGGCATACTGATATATAGTACGTGTACCTATAATACGAAGGAAGATGAAGAAAACATCCGCTGGATGCGGGATGAACTGAGTGCGGAAGTGCTGCGCTTGGACGTTTCGGACAATTGGAATATCACCGGAAATCTGCTCCCCGGCGAGGGCTTCCCCGTCTACCGCTTCCTGCCGCACAAGACTACGGGCGAGGGCTTCTTCCTGGCTGCGCTTCGCAAGCCGGGGACAGAGACTGAAACTCCGTGGATGGGAACCGAAACCATCCGGGAGAAAGGTCGGAAATCTCAGGGAAAAGGGGCGAAGGCTCCCGCTATCTCCAAAGAACAACTGCTGTCCGTCAGTCGCTGGCTTTCGGCTTCGGAAGATTATGAGTGGCTGGTGGACGGCAACCGCGTCAGCGCCTTCCCCCGGGAATATGTTGCCGCGCTGGCTGCGCTGCGTTCGTCGCTTCGCATTGTGCAGGCGGGTGTGGAGGTGGCGGAGCTGAAAGGCAAGGACTGGATGCCTGCACACGGGCTTGCCGTGAGCACGGCGCTGCACCCCGATGCCTTTGCCCGCGAAGAAATAGGCTACGAACAGGCCATCGCTTACTTGCGTAAGGAGGCTGTTGTCCTACCTGCTGTCGCTCCCCGCGGGGTGGTACTGCTCACTTATAAGCTGATTCCCCTCGGCTTTGTCAAGAATATCGGCAATCGTGCCAATAACCTCTATCCGCAGGAATGGCGCATTCGTAGCGGGTATCTGCCGGGAGAAGTGCTGGAACTGGCTGCAATCTTATAATATTCAGACGGAAAGTACCGGAAATAAGTTTCATTTTATTTCTTCTTCGGTGCAGTATCTTACTTTCTGATGTATTTATCTATACAGAGAACTGTTTATAAACTAATACTATTGCTTATGTTTAAGAAAACAATTGCTGTCCTAAGCCTGCTTAGCATCCTTGCAGCGTGCCAAAGCGAGGAGGATTCTTCGCCGCAACCCAAACCCCGTAAGGACATCACCCTTACGCGTGCCGAACAGGAAATGACGGATCTGGGAACAGACTTCGCATTCCGCTTCTTCCGCCAGGTGTGCGAAACGGAAACGGCAAAGCCTAATTTGTTTGTTTCCCCTCTCAGCGCCTCGCTCTGCCTCTCGATGATTACCAACGGAGCGGCAGGCAATACCATGACCGAAATGAAGGATGTGCTGGGATTCTCCGATTACTCGGTAGAGGACATGAACAGCTATAATCAGAAGTTGGTTTCGGCTCTGCTCGACCTCGATAATACCACCCGCCTGGGCATTGCCAATTCTATCTGGATAAAGCAGGGCTTCGGCGTTTACGATGATTTTGTGAATGTAAATAAGAAGATGTATGATGCCCGGGTGCAGGAACTCGACTTCGCTTCGTCCAATGCTAAAGATATTATAAACAGCTGGTGTGCCGAGAAGACAAACAATTGTATTACAGAAGTCTTGAAGGAGATTCCTGAGAATGCGCGTCTTTATCTGCTGAATGCTCTTTATTTCAAGGGCATCTGGAAGAATCAGTTTAAGAAATCCAATACGGTTGCAGAGCCATTCAATAATCTGGATGGAAGTGAATCTACCGTACAGATGATGAATATGTTCGAAGAACATTTCAATTATACGGAGAATGATTACTTCTCCATCGCAGAGTTTCCTTATGGCAACGAAGCTTTCAGCATGGTTGTGCTTCTGCCCGCCGAAGAAAAGTCGCTGGATGAGTGCCTGCCGCAGTTAACAAAAGGGCATTGGCAGGAATGGAGCGATAATATGCTGAGGGCGAATCTGAATGTCAAACTTCCCCGGTTCAAACTGGAATATGATAAGGACTTGATAAAGGATATGAAAGCAATGGGGATGAAGGATGCTTTTGACAATGCTGATTTCTCTAAGATGTCCGATGCGGACTTGTGTGTAGGGCTGCTGAAACAATTTACTTATGTAAATGTCGATGAAGAAGGAACGGAAGCGGCGGCGGTTACTATCGGTGGAATGGATTTGAGTGCCCCTGGTCCGGGTGTTGTCACGCCTTTCTATGTGAATCGTCCTTTTGCTTTCATGATAAAGGAGAAGAGCACGGGAACTATCCTCTTTATGGGTAAGGTTACCAAGCTGTAAGTACAATATATTAAGGAATAGAGAAAGGGACTGCTGGCCGTTTGGCAAGCAGTCCCTTTTCTCTTCTATAATTGGCTCTTGTATATCTGCGCCATTGCCTTCTGATACTGGTTCTCCAGTTGCAGAAGGTTTGCTTTACTCTGATACACCACCGATATTTCTACGAAATACTCTATCATGCTGATCTGTCCGCCCATAAGCGCCTGCTTCAGCAGGGCGAGGTCTTGCTGCTGCTGGAAGGTTCGCTGGTACTCTTCCATAGAAGCGTGCAGGTTGCGCGCTTCTTCGTAGAGCTGCCACAGGGTGGAACTGGCTTGCAGGGCGGCATTTTCTTTCTGATAATCTATGTTGAGTGCTTGTGTCTTGGCAATCTTTACTTTATTGCGGTTTTCGAATATCGGGAAGGAGAAGCCTACCACTACACCGTTCAGCGGATGGCCGGACTCTGTATTGCGGCGGTAGCCCAGTTCCAATTTGGGCAACCAGCCTTGCCGGCTTGCCGAGATTTGCTTTTGGGCGGCGGAGCTTGCGCCTTGCAGGGACTGCAAGGCGGGGTCGGAAGCCAGAAGTCCGTCCACCAACGGGCGGAAGTCTGTGGGCAGGGGAACTGCGGGATACTCCGTCAGGCCGAGTGCCCGGGCGGTGAGGGTGGCGCCGGGTAGGGGACGCCCTGCGGTGAGCGGCTGGTTGCCGTTGAGGGCAAGCAGTTCTTTCAGTTTGTTGCTTAGTGCGGTTTGGTTCAAGCGGGCTTCCGTACGCACGTTCAGCAGTTCCAGGTTGATTTTGTTCGTCTCCAGCGCATTGGCATCCCCCGTCTCCATGCGCTTGGTGTACATGGCGGAGAGCTCTTCGGCATTCTTCAGCCGCTCGTCGAGCAAGGTCTGCTGGCGTTGCAGCATGATGATGTCCAGGCACACTTCCTTTGCCTGGAGCAGTATCTGCTGGCGGAAGGCGGTGGCTTGTGCATCGAGCGCACTGGTCTTGAGGCGGTTCATCTGTCCCCGCGTGGCATAGAGGGTGGGGAAGTCGAAGCTTTGCGAGATAACCAGTTCGCCCACCGTCTCGTCGCTGTTCTTTGAATCCCACAGATGGGCGTAAGACAGGGTAGGGTCGGGCAGGTTATTGTCCGCCCGGTTCTCCAACTTCTGAGACGAAATGAGGTGGGAGTTGGCTTGCAGCTCCTTGTTGTTGGCTTCTATCTGTTGAAGCACGGCGTCGATGCCGCCGGTTTGTGCGCGCATCCCTACTAGGGTGAGGATGGCAGCGCCGAATATGATAAATCGTTTATTCATTGTCTGACGTTTTAGGTTGTTTATTACGGTGCATCATCAGGTAAACAATCGGAATAATGAAACCGTTCAGGAACGTGGATGTTAAAAGTCCGCCCAGTATCACCTTTGCCATTGGGCTTTGTATCTCGTTGCCCGGCAGGTCGCCGCTCAGTGCAAGGGGGATAAGAGCCAGCGCACTGGACAGGGCGGTCATCAGAATCGGGTTTAGTCGGTCCAGCGAACCGCGGATGACGCTGTCATACACGCTGTAGCCCTCTTCGTGTTGCAGATGGTTGTAGTGGCTGATGAGCAACATTCCGTTTCGGGTGGCGATGCCGAACAGCGAGATAAAGCCGATGATAGCCGGAATACTCACTTCGCCCGTAGTAATGAGCAGGGCAAACACGCCGCCAATCAGTGCCAACGGCAGGTTGATGAGGATAATGGCGCTCTCCTTCACGCTACGGAACTCATGGTAGAGCAGCAGGAAGATGACGACGATGGACATGAACGAAGTCAGTGCCAGTGTGCGGCTGGCTGCCTGCTCACTTTCGAACTGGCCGCCGTACTCTATATGATAGCCTTCCGGCAGCTTTATCTGCTTGTCCACCCGGTCTTGTATGTCGTTCACCACGCTGCGCAAGTCGCGGTCTGCCACGTTGGCGGAAATTACAATCTTACGTTTCACATTCTCGCGGCTGATGGTATTCGGGCCCATAGCGGAACGGATCTCTGCCACATAGTTCAGCGGAACTTTCTGCCCGTCGCCCGTATCAATCATCAGGTTACGTATTTTCTCCATTTCATCGCGAAGGTCGTCTTTGACGCGGACGGTGAGGTCGAAGCTCTTTCCCTTCTCGTAAACCTGTGAGACGGCTTCGCCTGCCAGGCATACGTTGACAAACTCCGAGAACTCCGGCAGCGAGATACCATACCTGGCAAGTATCTCCCGCTTGGGCGAGATGATGAGCTGCGGGCGTTCTATCTGCTGCTCCACATTCAAGTCGGCAATGCCGGGGATGCCCTGGATAGCACCTTTTATCTCGTTGCCCAGGGTGAACATACGGTTCAGGTCGTCGCCGAACAACTTGATGGCGATGTTTGCCTTCGTACCGCTGAGCATGGCGTCGATCCGGTGGCTGATGGGTTGTCCTATCTCGACGTTGGCGCCTACGATGGTGCCCAGCTTCTGACGTACATCGGCAACGAGTTCGCTGCGCGAGCGGTCTTTCAGCTCAAAGGGGGCTTCAATCTCGGAGACGTTCACGCCCAGGGCGTGTTCGTCCAGTTCGGCGCGTCCCGTCTTGCGGGCTACGGTCTGTATCTCGGGGATGGAGAGCAGCAACTCTTCGGCGCGATGCCCCATCTTATCGCTTTCTTCGAGCGAGATACCCGGCAACGAAGAGATATTGATGGTGAACGAACCTTCGTTGAAAGGCGGCAGGAACGAACGGCCCAGAGTGAAGAAGCACACCAGCGCTACTACAAACAGACCGATAGTGCCGCCAAGCACACTCTTCTTATGCCCCAGGACGAAAGTCAGAGCGGTGCTGTACCATTGTTTCATTTTGCGGGCTACAAAAGAGTCGCCGGTGGCGTTCTTCTTTTCTTTAGTCTTTTCCTTTCCCAGCAAATAGGAGCAGAGCACCGGCGTCACCGTCAGCGCTACAATGGTAGAAGCCGCCAGCGCCACAATAAACGCAATACCCAGTGGTACTAGCATTCTACCCTCCATACCGCTCAGGAAGAACAGCGGCACAAAACTTACCACAATAATTAATGTGGAATTAAGGATAGGCATACGCACTTCTTTCGAAGCATTGAATACTACTTCCAGTATCGAAAGCCGTGCGTCTTCGGGTTTCTGCCGGTTCTCCCGCAGACGCTTATAAACATTCTCCACATCCACAATGGCATCATCTACCAGCGAACCGATGGCGATGGCCAATCCGCCGAGGCTCATGGTGTTTATGGTAAAGCCCATGTAGTGCAGCGTCAGCAGGGATGCTATTAACGAAAGCGGCAGGGTGACCAGCGAAATGACGGTGGTACGTACATTTGCCAGGAACAGGAAGAGCACGATAACTACGAATATACCCCCCTCGAACAGCGACTTCTGCACATTTCCGATGGAGCTTTCGATGAAGCGGCTTTGGCGGAAGATGTCCGTAGATACTTTTACGTCGGCGGGCAGGTTCTTTTGCAGGTCTTTGAGCGAGGCTTCCAGCTTGTCGGTCAGTTCCAACGTGCTGGTGGCGGGCTGCTTGGTGACGGTCATCAGTACGGCGGGTTTCCCGCGCTCCGAGGCAGTGCCCAGCTTGGGCAGCTTGGCGCCTATTCGGACATCGGCGATATCTTCCAGCAGGATGGGGGCGGAAGAAGGGCCGTTGCTGCGCACTACGGCTTTGGCTACCTGCTCTATCCGGTCGGTGGAGAGTACGCCGCGCACGATGTACTCGTTGCCATATTCATAGAGCACGCCGCCGTTGGCATTCAGGTTCATGTCGCGAGTGGCGTTCATTACTTCGCCCAGCGTCACGCCGTAGTGGCGCATACGCTCCGGGTCGAGCTGTACCTGGTACTCCTTGATGTCTCCGCCCAGCACGGCTACTTGTGCCACGCCGCCGGTAGAGAGCAATCGCGGACGTATCGTCCAGTCGGCGATGGTGCGCAGGTCCAGCATAGAGGTGGAGTCTGCAGTCAGTCCTATAATCAGCATCTCGCCCAGGATAGACGATTGGGGGCCCAGCGTCGGTTTGCCTACGTTGGCGGGCAGCGATTCGCCGACTACCGCCAGCTTTTCGCTGACAATCTGCCGTGCCAGATAGATGTCCGTGTCCCAGTCGAATTCAACCCAGACCACCGAGAAGCCGTTCGTAGAGGACGAACGAACGCGGCGTACTCCCGTCGCACCGTTTACGGCCGTTTCTACGGGAAAGGTGACAAGCTGTTCCACTTCCTCGGCTGCCATTCCGTTGGCTTCGGTCATGATGACCACCGTCGGCGCATTGAGGTCGGGGAACACATCCACTTCCGTATGCATGGCAGTGTATGTACCGCCAATCAGCAACAGCACCGATGCTACCAGCACCAGGATGCGGTTGTGGAGAGAAAAATGTATTATCTTGTTTAACATGTAATTCAGTGATTAGTGTTCATGACTATGTGCCGGAATGGCATTCGTTGCCGAAGCCAGCTTCACTTGATAGGCTCCCTGGGTTACGACGCGGTCGCCCGCCTTGATGCCGGAAAGTATCTGCACGCTTTCCCCGTTGTCTGCACCGAGGGTGACGGGTTGCTTCTTGTAGCCTTCTTCATCCAGTTGCAGGTAGGCGAAGAAGCTGCCCTGTTCTTCGGTCAGCGCCGTATGCGGCAGGGATATTACGCCTTCCATCGGCGTGGAGAGCAGGAATACTTCTACGAATGCGCCGGGAATGATGTCTCCTTTGTTGTCGAACTCAAAAGTAACGGGCACATAGTAGCCGTTCTCACCCGAAGCCTTTCCGTAAGAGAGCATACGCCCGTCCAGCTCTTTCAGTGTATATACCTTATTATTATAGGGAGTACAGAAATTGGCGGAGCCGATAGTGCTCAGATAGGGATAGTATTTCTCGGATACATCGGCGCGCAGGAACAGTTTCCGGTTCTGAGTGACACTGACCAGCGGTTGGCCCACTGCCACATAGTCGCCTTCCTTCACCAGCAGGTTCTTCACATATCCGCTGATGGGCGAAACGACAGCCTGCCCGCTGGCGGAATGATTCTTTGCCACCGCCTCATAGCTGATGCGGGCATTCTCATAAATCTGCTCGGCCTGTGCAAATTCCTTCTCCGATACAATCTTATTGCCTACAAGCGCTTTCATCCGTTCGTATTCTTTTTTGGATACTTCGTAGGCGATGCGTGCCCTCTGCACCGGGTCGCCGTCCGCCATATTCTTGGAAGACAGGATCACCAGGGGAGTGCCTTTGCCGACGCTCATGCCTTCGATGACTTTCCCTTTGAATGAAACGACGCCCGCCACCGTAGCTACGGCAACACTTTCGTCTCCTTGTGCAGCCATCACCTGGCCGCTGGTCTTGATAACTTGGTGGAAAGTTCCCGGTTCTACGGTGCTGACTTCTACCCCGGCAGCCTGTGCCTTGGCGGGAGGGAGAATAATCTCATCGCTTCCATGGGCGTTTTCTCCCCCGTGTTCATGGTTATGTCCTTCCGCTTCGTGGTTGTGTCCTTCTGTTTCGTGATTATGTCCTTCGTGACTTTCTCCGGACTTGCTATTGCAGGAACCTAACAGGAATAATCCCAAAGCTCCCATGAAAATAATCTTTCTCATGTTGATAGTTTGTTCTTACTTTTTAATTAGAGTACAAAGTTAGGAAATGGAGATTGCAGCTTGGTTGCATACATTCCCATTCAGATGAAAACCTGTCCCCGGCGATACGCCGATGCAGGGTTAAGCAAGAACGGAAGGGGGAGCGCGAAGTCCCGTGGCACGTGTGATGAACGTGCCGTGTAGAGATTCTAAGTAAACACAATCCTGCCTGTTTATATCAAATTCGGGCAAGATGAGCCATTTGGAAAGAGATTCAATGAATAAGGTAACCACCCACGGAGAGTCCGGGTGCAGCCAAACGTCGTCCGAGTTGGACGGTTGCTGGAAGAAATGCGTCGTTACGCATCCGGTATCGCAGCAACAATGGTCGCCGCCGTTGCTATGCTGATGGTTGCAGCAATCGGTAGTGACATCATTCTTCATGCAGATCAATCCGTCGGCATGGTGATGATGGGGAATGACAGGTACCACCAGCATCATGATGCTGATGAAGAACAGGAAAAGCGTAATGTACTTTTTCTTTTTCATTCCTCTATCGTTTGAACTTGCGCAAAGATAGAGGTTAATGGCTTAATTACCAAACACAAAATGCTAAAAAGAATTGAATAGTTCATTCAACCCTTCGTTCATGCTGGGATGAGTGAAGATGAAATCGCGCAGGAAGCTGTAATGCAGCCCCGCTTTCATGGCGAGTGCCACCGTGTTGATTACCTCCGGGGCATCAACGCAGAACAATGTACAGCCGATAATGCGTCCGGTGTGCGAATTGATGACAGCTTTGAGCATACCGTCCATGTTGTGCAACGTGCGGGCACGGGGAACGATCGCTGCCGGAATACGTGCTACCTGTATGGGGTGGCCTTGCTTCACGGCTTCTTCTTCCGTCAGTCCGATGTGTGCGAGTGGTGGGTCGGTGAATATGGCAAAAGGTATCGGGTGGCGGTCATTCAGGCTTCGCTTCTTGTCGCCGAACAACTGGTTGCGGATGATGCGGAAGTCGTCGATAGACAAGTAATCGAACTGTTCGCACCCTCGAACATCTCCCAATGCCCAGATGTGTGGAGCGGTGGTTTGAAGTTGTTCGTTGACAACGACAGCTCCCTGACCGTTCACCAGCACCCCGGCTTTCGGTAAGTTCAGCGCTTCAATCATGGGCTTGCGTCCGGTGGCCAGTAGCAGGGCATCTCCTTTCAGATAATAGGGAGTACCGTCCGAACTGTCCGTATAAGTCAGGGTTATTCCTTCGGCAGTATCGTATGCCGACTGGATGCGTGCATTCAGTCTGACTTGGATGCCCTTTCGTTCCAATGATTCGAGCATGGAGGTGGCGATGTCGCGGTCTACCTTGGACAAGAAGCGGCTTCCTGCTTCCAGCAGAGTGACTTGGCTTCCGAAACCTGCATACATGGTGGCAAACTCCAACCCGATGGCTCCTCCACCGATGATGAGTAGTTGGGTGGGCAACTTATCCAGCCCCAACAAAGTTTCGCTGGTATATACGTATTTACTGTCTGCAATCCCTTCGATGGCAGGCAGCACCGGGGTGGCACCGGTGTTGATGAATATTTCTTTCCCTTTCAATACCGTTTCTTCTTTGTCGGAAGTTACTTTGACGGTATCTCCCGACAGGAAAGAGGCCGTTCCGTCATAGAGCGTAATGTTAGGGTTGTTCTTTACATTCTCGTAATTCTTCTCACGCAAAAAAGACACCAGTTTGTCTTTCCGGCCAACGGCCTGTGCGTAGAGTTTGGACTGATTGGGGTAGTCGTTGTAGAATCTCTTCTCGGCATATTCCGATTCGTGAATCAGGGATTTGGTGGGGATACACCCTACATTGACGCACGTCCCACCGTACATGTGGGGAGAACGCTCCACAATGGCTACTTTCCAGTTGCGTCCGGCCAGTTCGGCGGCAAGCTTCTTACCGCCTTTGCCGAATCCTATAATGATGGCATCATATTGTTTCATTTCTTTCTCGTTATTAAGAGGTTAATGAAATGAAACAATATGAATTGACAATTTGTTCGGAGGTAGAGTTAAAGGATGTTTACCGTTCCAGTTCGCGAAGCGAGTCCATCTTCTTCTTTTCCAGGAATTCGTAGATGCCGCTCAAGTGCTCTTTCACCTGCTTGTTTCCGAACTCATAAACTTTGGAAACCAGTCCGTCCAGGAAGTCGCGGTCGTGGCTGACGAGGATTAGTGTGCCGTCGAAGTCCATGAGTGCCTGCTTCAGGATGTCTTTGGTTTTCATGTCGAGGTGGTTGGTAGGCTCATCCAGTATCAGCAGGTTCACCGGTTCCAGCAGCAGTTTTATCATGGCAAGGCGCGTGCGTTCACCGCCCGAAAGCACTTTCACTTTCTTCATCGACTCTTCCGGTCCACCGAACATGAAGGCGCCCAGCAGGTCGCGTATCTTGTTGCGGATTTCTCCTTTGGCAACGTCGTCGATGGTTTGGAATACCGTCAGATTCTCGTCCAGCAGGGAAGCCTGGTTTTGTGCAAAGTAGCCTATCTGCACGTTGTGCCCCAGGGTGAGGGTGCCGTCATGTTCTATTTCCTTCATGATGCACTTCACCAAGGTGGATTTACCTTCGCCGTTCTTGCCTACGAAGGCCACTTTGTCGCCTCTTTCTATGGTGAGGTTGGTGTTACGGAACACGACGTGGTCGCCATAACTCTTTCCTACCCCTTCCATAATGACGGGATAGTTGCCCGAACGGGGAGAAGGCGGGAACTTGAGCCGCAGCGCCGAAGTATCTTCTTCGTCCACTTCCAGTATCTCCAGTTTCTCCAGCATCTTTACGCGGCTTTGCACTTGCAGGGTTTTGGAGTAGGTGCCTTTGAAGCGTTCTATGAATTCTTTGGTTTCGGCAATGAACTTCTGTTGCTCCTCGTAGGCCTTCTGCTGCTGTTCGCGTCGCTCTTTGCGGAGTTCCAGGTATTTGGAGTAGTTCACTTTATAGTCGTAAATCCGTCCCATGGTCACCTCAATGGTGCGGGTGGTGATGTTGTCCACGAACTTGCGGTCGTGGCTGATGACGATGACCGCCTTACCATTATTAATAAGGAAATCTTCCAGCCACTGGATGGATTCGATGTCGAGGTGGTTGGTGGGCTCGTCCAGCAGAAGTACGTCCGGCTTTTGCAGCAACAGTTTTGCCAGCTCGATGCGCATGCGCCATCCGCCGCTGAAGTCACTGGTTTGCCTGCCGAAGTCCTCGCGCATGAATCCCAGACCGAGTAATGCTTTTTCTACATCCTCTTCGTAGTTGGTGGCATCAATGGCGTAGAACTTCTCGCTCAGTGCGGAAACGTTCTCGATAAGCTCCATGTAGCTGTCGCTCTCGTAGTCGGTGCGCGTTTCCAGCTCTTTGTTGAGGCGCTCTATCTCTGCTTCCATTTCGTGGAGATGGGCAAAGGCCTGTGCCGCTTCCTGGAATACCGTACGCCCGTCCTCGGTCATCAGATGTTGTGGAAGGTAGGCTATGACGCAGTCTTTGGGGGCTGCTATCTTTCCACGGGTAGGTTGCCGGGCACCTGCCAGAATCTTCAGTAGCGTACTTTTTCCCGCTCCGTTTTTCCCCATCAGGGCGATGCGGTCTTTCTCGTTGATGACAAAGGATATATCACTAAATAGGGTGGTGCCGCCAAATTCTACGGCGAGTCCGTCTATGGAAATCATTATGTATTATTTAAAATGAGGCGCAAAGATAACACAATTATATTATTTTTTATATCTTTGCCTCGTACAAACAAAATATCTAATTTATATGGATACTGAGAAATTGTCAGAGGATTATCGTCCGTTAATTTTGGTTGCGGAAGATGATGAGAGTAATTTTAAGTTAATAAAAGCTATTATCGGTAAGAAGTGCGATATATTATGGGCTAAGAACGGCGAAGAAATGGTTGCTTTGTTCAAGGAGAACCGTGACAAGGCGGAAGCCATGTTGATGGATATAAAGATGCCTATCATGAATGGACTGGACGCCACGGTGATTATACGCAAAGAGGATAGCAAAATGCCTATCATTATGCAAACGGCCTATGCTTTTACTACCGATCGTGAGAAAGCTATGGAGTGCGGAGCTACGGAAGTATTGGTAAAACCGATAACTCTAAGTGCTTTGCGTACTTGCTTGAGCAAATATCTGCCTAATTTGAAGTGGTAAATTAGAGATAGTAAAGACATAAACTGAAGGGATGATAAGGTGGCAGTGGCCGCTTTATCATCCCTTCTTTTGTTATTGCATCGTCTGTTTGCCCGAAACACATCATCTGTTTGCCCGAAACACATCATCTGTTTACCCGAAACACATCATCTGTTTATCCCAAACGCATCATCTGTTTCATTCCGCCCCTAATAAAGTATCTTATGTTCTAATTATCAACAGATTATATTTACCTATTCTGTCTTAAGCGGTGTAAAAGCATTTACACCTTAATGTAACTGCCTTTACATAAGGCTGTAACAGCCTTTACACCCTAATGTAACAGCTTTCACATCAGGCTGTAATAGCTTTTGTTTCAGAGTGTAAATGCTTTTATTCTGATATATTGTGGCATTATCCCTTCGAGAAGGTCTCCTTGCCTTATTAATCTGCGTTAAAAAACTCTATTCAAATTAACTGATTATGTGAATTTGGATTTGCATAAAATGTAATCATAAATATTAATAAAGCTGTATTATATTGACATAATGTATGTGTACATTATTAATCATATTGACAAACAAAATACGATAATATAAACTTTACGCTTTACTTATATTGATATTTACAATATTTATCTGACATTATGAGATGTAAAATTAGTATATTAAAACATTATGATATTTTTGTTTTAATTTCCTTTTGATATATAAAAAAGATAAATACCTTTGCACAGTGTTAGGTTTAAAATTCATTTTAATAGGTTAAATTTAAGAGAGAATTTATGAAAAGAAAATTAATGTTGTTGTTAGCCTGCCTCTTTGTAGGTATAGGTATCGTGACAGCTCAGACGTCTACAGTCTCGGGAGTGGTGACTTCTGAAGAAGACGGTGAGTCTGTTGTTGGGGCATCAGTGTTAGTAGAAGGTACCTCACTGGGTGCCGTTACTGATATTGATGGTAAGTTTACAATTTCGAACGTTCCAAGTTCAGCAAAGAACTTGCGTGTATCCTTCGTCGGAATGCAGTCGCAAATAGTTCCTATCAGACGAGGTGTAATGAAAATCGTGTTGAAACCGGATGCAGAGGTACTGGATGAAGTTGTGGTGACAGCTATGGGTATCTCCCGTGCCGAAAAAACTTTGGGTTACTCCGCCGCAACGGTGAAGAGTGACGAAATTGTCTCCGCACGTACTACTAATATTGCCAATGCGCTGTCCGGTAAAGTGGCCGGTGTCCAGGTTAATTCCACTTCTTCCGACCCGGGTGCGGTCAGTAATATCGTGATTCGTGGTTTTAGCTCTATTAATGGTGACAACCAGCCGCTTTATGTAGTGGACGGTATACCTTTGCAGAGCAGTATGTTCTCCGGTTCGGGTAAGAACTTGCCGACGGGTGGTATTGCCAACGTAGCTTCCGAAGATATCGAGTCAATGACCGTATTGAAAGGTGCTGCCGCTACTGCATTGTATGGTAGCCGTGCTGCCAATGGTGTTATCCTGATTACCACCAAGTCCGGTAAGAAGGGTGATGGCCGTAACTTCTCCATCAGCTATAGCGGAAGCATTCAGGCCCGTCAGGTTTCTCTGTTGCCTGAGTTGCAGAATGAGTTCGGACAAGGTTGGAACGGTGGACAGACTTTCATCGAAAACGGTTCCTGGGGACCTGCTCTCGACGGTTCTATGCAAGTATATGGTCCTATCTGGAACCATCAGCAGTTGATTCATGAATACAGCGCCAAGAAGGATAATCTGAAAGACTTCTTCGACCTGGGATGGTCACAGAATCACAGCATCTCATTGAGCGGTGTGTCTAATGACACCAAGATGAACTACTACCTGTCTTACTCGTATGCCAACGACGACGGTATCATGCCGAAAGACAATGATACTTACGAACGTAACACGCTGGCTTTCCGCAGCAGCTACGATGCTGCCGACTGGTTGAAGATTTCTTCTTCCGTAAACTTTGCCCGCAGTAATATAGATGCCGTAGGTACTTATCAGGGTACTTCCGTAATCGACGGTCTTTATGAAATGGCGCGTGACGTATCTATCGTAGATATGAAGGATACCAGTGTGGCATTCTACAATCCCGAAGCTTACTATACTCCTTACGGCATTACCAACCCGTACTGGGCTTTGGAGAACAACTACCACCATACAAGCTCCAAGCAGATTTATGGTAAACTTCAGTTGGACATCAAACCTATCAAAGAACTGACACTTTCTTACCGTATGGGTTTTGACTATACGGACTATGACGTCAAGATTGGTTCGCCGCAGATTGACCTGGACGATGCCTTGATTAATGAAGATTACGGTGTTCCGCCTTCTCACATGAACCAGAGCGGATATGTATATGCTGCATATGGCCGTCGCCATGAGTTGAACCATGACTTCCTTGCCAACTATACCAATAAGTTCCTGGACGATAAGTTAGACATCAGCGTGAATGCCGGTGTGAATATGAACGAACGTGGTTCTACCAGCATGACGGGACAGACGGATGATTTGACTTTCCACTCTAACTTCTGGGATTTGAGTAACGGTGCTACCAAGACCACTCTTTCTGAAAGCCAGAGCAAACGTCGCCTGGTAGGTATGTTCGGTGATATCACAGTGGGATGGGACGATATGATCTATTTGAATATGACTGCCCGTAACGACTGGTCGTCTACACTGCCTATCGGCAAGAACAGTTTCTTCTATCCGGGCGCTACATTGAGCTGGATTTTCACGAGACTGATTCCTGAGAACAAAGTGTTGACTTTCGGTAAACTGCGTTTGGCATACGGTAAGACCGGTAATGATGCCGCTCCTTATCGCACGGGTGCTACTTATATCCAGGGTGTTGCAAACGGCTACTATGCAAGCGGTATTGCTACCTTCCCGATGAACGGTGTGAATGCGTTCCAGTCGTCCGCTTCCAAAGGTAGTCCTACTTTGAAGCCGGAAATGACCTCTGAGTTCGAGATCGGTGCAAACCTTCAGTTCTTCAACGGTCGCTTAGGTATTGATGCTTCTTACTACACCCGTACTACGAACGACCAGATCTTTACGTTGCCCGTCGATCCTTCCACTGGTTACAGCTCTATGGTAACCAACTTCGGTAAGGTTCGCAACAACGGTTTTGAAATCGTGTTGAATACGGTTCCTGTTCGTACCCGCGACTTCCGTTGGGATTTGGACTTCAACTTTGCCAAGAATGACAACAAGGTTGTTACGCTTCCCGAAAGTTTGGAAGGCGGTAAGGTATCCATTTATAACTTCTCGGCAGGAAACGACGCTGTATATATGTATGCTGAAGAAGGCAAGGCTATGGGACAGTTCTACACTTATCTGCCCAAGTATACAGCCGACGGCCAGCCGATTGTAGATGCAAACGGTCAGCCGATTCTGGGTACAAAGGTTGAAGATACCGGAAAGAATATGAATAATGACTGGACAGGTGGTGTGAATACCGCATTAACCTACAAGGACTTCACGTTGAGTGCAGCGCTCGATGTTCGTAGCGGTGGTTATATGTTCTCCCGTACCAAGAACCTGATGCAGTTTACCGGTAACGGTACCGTTACGCTGTACAACGGTCGTCGTCCGTTCATCATCCCCAACTCTGTAGTAGACAGAGGTGACGGTACTTATGTGGAAAATACCACTCCTATCTATCCGCATAACAGCAGTTATCAGAATTACTTCAATAACTACGGCTATGGTTCCGGTGGCGAGGCTTACCTGGTAGACCGCTCTTATGTTAAGCTGCGTAACATCAGTCTGACGTGGAATGTGCCTAAGAGATGGGTGCGCTCAATGTCTCTGAACAACATCGCACTGACTGTATTCTGTAATAACGTGTTCACATGGACGGCTTCGGACAACTACTTTATCGATCCTGAAGCAACTACCGTCTCTCAGGCAGGTTATGGTGACTTGGCTACACAGTTCGGTGAACTTTATGCCAATCCGTCTTGCCGTATCTTCGGATGTAACCTGAGCATTAAATTCTAAAATAAAGGAGAAATAAGATATGAAAAAGATATTAATTATATCCGCTGTGGCCTTGAGTACTGTTTTCGGCTCATGCGACAGTTACCTGGATATCAACCAAGATCCGAACTCGCCTGCCGAAGGCAACATTGAAACTTATATGTTGATGCCTGCCATCGAGATGAATATAGCAGCAAGCTATGGTGACTTCCTGCGCATTACCGGTGGGTTTCATTCGCAAATTTACGGTCACTTGAACGGAACAAGTAACTATGAGGACTATTCTCAATTCAGTATGTCCGCCACTCGTAGCAGTGGTGCATATACCCAATTCACCCAGAAGGCATTGCAGAACCTGAAGACTGTGCTCGCAAAGTCATCGGCAGCCGAAGACTGGGGCACCTATCTGGCAGCTACCACCTTGCGTGCTTTTGTTTATCAGACTTTGGTGGATTGTTATGGTGAGATTCCTTATACCGAAGCTCTCGATCCTAATAACCTTGCGCCGAAATACGATGACGGACAAGCTATCTACGAGGGAATACTGGCTGAACTTGATGTAGCGCTGGAACATGCATCCGGCTCGAACCCTGTTGCCACTAACTTCCTTTATCCGTCGGAAGCAGCAGGACAATGGATCCGGTTTGCCAATGCCGTGAAGCTGAAGATGCTGATGCGTATGGCAAACGTCAAGAACGTACAGTCCGAAGTGGCTGCCTTGATTGCCGAAGACAATTTCCCGACAAGCGACGTCAGCTACGCCAGTTGCTGGAGCAACGAACCGGGACACATGAGTCCGTTCTATGCCGAAGAGTTCAGTACTGCCTGGGGGTCTACGCAGACTAATATTGCTGCCAACGTGGCAATCATCGGTTCTATGCTGATTACAGACAACAACGGTACCTACCAGGACCCGCGTCTGGAGAAATTCTTTGAGAAGAATTCCGAAGGCAAGTATATAGGTAGTGTTTCGGGTACGGCTTACTCCGGTACTGCTACATTGAACAAGTGGTGTCGTCCGGTAGCAAGCTACGATATGCCTGTTTACCTGATTACTTTGTCGGAAATCGAATTCTTCAAGGCTGAATATTATGCACGCTATGGTTCGGCAGCCGATGCCGCAACTCATTATGCCAAGGCTGTTGAGGCTTCATTCGCTTCGGCAGGCGTAAGTGGTGCAGCCGAGTATGTGGCTCGTTTCCCTTACGATTCAAACAACTATCAGAAGAGCATCGGTCACGCAAAATGGGTGGCTCTCGCCGGTACCAATCCGTTCGAGGCTTGGTGCGAACTGCGCCGTCTGGATTATCCGGCATTCGGAACAATTAAGGGTAGCGATATCTATACGGTAGGTGTCGACGATTCTTATAATCCATCGGTTTATGTGCCTTATACGCTTTATACTCCTATCCAGGTATTCGGACAAATAGGTGACAACAAGCTTCTGGAACGCTATCCTTATCCGGAAAGTTCCTCGGCACGTAATCCTAATACTCCTGCATATCCGGGTTATACAACACCTGTATTCTGGGGTAAGTAATCCATTATTTCAATATACCTAAAATTGAATAGAACAATGAAAAGTAAATTATTATATATGATGATGTTTGCGCTGGCTGTTTTCACGCTGACCGGTTGCGACGATAGCACCTCGGGAATGACCCGCATCACCTACTATCCGGAACTGACTCTGGACGGTGCTACTACTATCTATTTGGACAAAGGTGAAGCTTTTGTTGAACCGGGCTATTCTGCCGTTATGAATGGCGAGGATGTGACGGACGACGTAAAGGTTACCTCGACTGTGGATACATCCAAATCCGGTATTTATACTGTCAGCTACTCTATTGTGAATGCTGATGGTTTCTCCTCTACTTCATCACGCAAGGTTATCGTGATGGACCCGAACGATCCCGTAGAAGGATTCTATGACACAGATCCCAATTGCTACCGCGATTATAACGGTCAGACACCCTATGGTGCAAGCTATGAACTCATGGTAATCAGTAACAACGACGGTACGTACACTGTGGAAGATCTCTTGGGCGGCTGGTATTATTATCGTGCCAACTATGGTCCCAACTATGCTCTGTCCGGCGTTATAACTGTGGCTGCCGATGGTACTGTGAAACTGGTTTCCAGCTACCTCATCGGTTGGGGAGACTCTGCCAACTATATGGCTGACGGTAAGTTCGATGCAGGAACTCTTTCATGGTGCTTGAACTATACTGATTATCCAATGGACTTTTATGTAACAATGTATAAGAAATGAAGAATATGAAAAGAGTAATATACTTATTAATGATGTGCGCAGTAGTGCTCTTGACCTCCTGCGAAAAAGATGATATTGAAAACACTGCCACCAAGGCACTTGCCGGAGAATGGTATGTGACGGTGGATGGCGTGGATGCCGACGGAAAAGTTCTCTACGAGGATGCTTTCAATTTGGGACACAAAATGTTGTACACCTATAATACAGCTGCCAATGTTCCTACTGAAATGTATGTGGATGATATGAAGAACTTTTGGGAATATAAGGTAAGAGTAAAGTCGGATGTTAAAGCGCTTACTTTCGCTACGGAAGGTGCTGTTCCCAACGAGAGATATGACTGTGATGTAACAATCGAAGGCGGTAAGGTGCTTTTGGGCGCTGCAACAACACCCCATGGTACTCCTGCCGACAGTATCGTGTTCTATGTTACATTCAGTGATGATACTAATATTCCACTCTATGCCAAGCTGAAAGTGGCTGGCTATCGCTATACCGGCTTAGCCGAAGACGAATGAAGTACTAATTAACGAATTAGTATATTCTCTCTTACCGGGATCCTCTAACATCCCGGTAAGTTTAACTTTACGTTAATCGTTTCTTTAATCTCTTAAAGAAACAACGCTGGGCGGCTTCGTGAGAAGGCGCCCAGTTTCTTTATAATGATTAAAAAGTTTTTAATGATGTCTACAAAGTCTTTGCGGAACTTGGAACGTTTGCGATTGTAAACTTGCCATCAATACCC
>JAUUPT010000051.1 GCA_030843315.1 Bacteroidaceae bacterium
CAACTCAGTCTGCACGTAATTGTGAATTTACGGGTACTGATGATGAGAATACTTTGAATTTTGACGGTTCAGATGATGAGAATCCTTCAAAATTCTTAGCACTTTATCCTGCCGGAATGACAGTTACCGTTTCCGGCGATGTATTTACAGTAAAAGGTTTGCCTGATTTGTCTGCACAGGATCAGCAAACATTAGCAGGTACTGGTTCTTATAAGAATTCTGTTAAATTTTCTGTTTCAGAAGCATATTCTGTAAATGATTATGATGCTGTAGGTGAAAAGGTTAATCTCAATTTTCAGCGTGTTCTTCCAGGAGTTGTTTTCTCAACGAAAAATGCTGACCAATATACTAAGGGAGGAGCTGCGTCTATTTTTGGTAATTTGATATCAGTTCAGTTCACAGCCAAAGGGAAAAAAGGTACTGATGGTAGTTTTGATGACTCTACTACTCCAGCTCTTATTTACAACAATTCAGATGCAGAGTTGACAATTGATGCCAGCAAGGGAACGGGAAGCATTTCTGATATGGGTACTACTCCTGCTAAAGCTGCTACTTTGAATTTAGAAACGACTAACGGACTTGAATGGTCGGATGCTGCCCGTGCATATATGCTTGTTGCTCCTATTCAACGTAGCGGCAAAGAAGAATATTTGGAAGCAGTATACACCTTTGAAAATATTGTATTTACAGAAGCTTATCCTACTAGTAAGGATTGGGTAGCGGGTACATTCTATAATTTTAAATCACTGGATATCAATAGCTATGCTTATTTAGTTACAAGTACAGTAGGCGATCGTACTTTGATTATTAATGACGGTAATTTTGATGATATCATCGGAAGCAATGGCAAGGTTATTTGGCCGGCTACTGACGCTGATGGATCAATCAATCTGACCGACTTTACAACTATTATTTGCAATGTTGATTTGAACTCTGCACAGCTTGCTAAGTTGAAAAGTTTCACAAGCCTGAAGAATCTTACTTTGAACGAAGTAAAGACTGTTCCTGCTAAAATGTTAGAAGGACTTGCCGCCAATATGGAAATTCTTAAGATGCCGGCTGTGACAGCTATTGATGATGAGTTTACGAACAACGTAGCATTTGCAAATCTAAAAGAACTTGATTTAGCTGCTTATAACTTTGAAAGTGACGCTGTTAACGGATATTTCTTCAATGGCGATACAAAGGGGACGCTTGAGACTCTAAATATAGCAGGTGTTACCAGTATGGCTCCAAAGTTCGGTATTGAAAGAACATTGTCATTCCAGGGTTATACTAAATTGACAGAAGTAACAGTTAAAGATGGTGTAGAACTTTCTGCAAATGCATTCAGTGGTTGTAGTGCTCTTGCAAAGGTAAATGGTACAGTCAATATAACTAATGGTATCTCAGCATTTGAGAATGATGTACTTCTGAAAGCAATCAGTGTAAGCGGTACTGTGATTCCTGATAAGGCATTTAACGCTTGTGCGTTATTAGAAACTGTCACAATGGGAGATGCCCAAGTTATTCCAACAGAAGTTGGAACCGAAGCATTCAAAGCTACTAAAATCAAGTACATGGATTTGAGTAAGGCTACGAAGATCGGTACATCTGCTTTTGAAAACGCAGCTGAATTTGTAGGGCCTAAAAAGGGTACTGATGTTTTGGATGTTGCTGTTATAGTCGTTTCAGAGAAAGTGTTTGCAAGCACAGCACTGAAGATGGTTCGCTTCAATAATGCGACAAGTATTGAGGACGGTATTTTCAATGGAGTAACTAGTTTGATACAAGTTAAATTTGTAAAACCGTTCACTGTTGATGCAACACGTACAACGACATGGACTTCGGGCATGTTTGGTACTTCTACCAATGTTAATCTGTTCATTAATAAAGATCAGGCATATCGTAGTGGTACAACTCTGAACTTACCTTGGACAAGCACATCTAATCCTGATGTAACTTCCATTACATTCAAAGGTATTACAGTTGAATAAAAACTGGTAAGTTCTAAAGTATAATATAAGTAAGTTCTACTCTCTATGAGTTGAGTTTATACTATAGAGTACAGTATAGGGGCTGTCTAACAATAAAACGTTAGTCAGCCCCTTTTTTGATTAATTTAGAAATAACAGAGCTTCACCTCTACTGGCTTTCCTCTCTATAGCATTTTTGTTTGAAATACAGTTTGCTGGCAATTACTCTAGCTGTCATACCCTCTTCAAACGGTTATTTCTTGTGGTATTGTTTGACATTATTTGGGTGATGGTGTCAAAATGCAGTGTTGACATAACCCTAAATAGATAGTCTTTTTACTCATCTATTATTGCTATCTTTTTGTGTATAACCGTCTTACACATACTAGTTCCTGCGCCAGATAGTGGTGCCAATTTTCTCTCCATATACATATCTATTCATTGCATAATAAATATTATCTCGTTGATTATAAGTTATTTCCTTTACCTTTCTCGCACTCCTGATTCTTCCCCATCTGCTACTTTAAGATGTATTCCCACAGCTTGTATTCCGCTGATATTCAGTCAATATTTCTTCCCTTCTATTTAGGAAATTTGTTCTTTACTTTGCAGGCTGAAATGCGGGGCTGCGTGTGGGCGTATATACCTTATATATAGGGGTTACGGGGCGGATGGAAGGAAGTCCATTCAAACTTGCGAGGCGCAGTTTTCGTGAAGAAATCAATAATAAATCGAATAAAAGAGAAACGATTATTTATATTATTAACAACTAATTTTAATGATTATGAAAATGGAAAATGAAATGAAGTATGTGGCTCCGGAGGTGGAAGTGCTGGAGGTAGAAATCGAGATGGGATTCGCAGGTAGTATTGAGAATCCGGGAATCGATGAACCGGAAATCGGAGGAGGAGGTTTGGAATAACCGAGAATAAAAGTAAAAGAATAATAAATTGTATTTTAAATTTAAAAACAAGAGATTACGATGAAAACAAGAAAAGTTTTAATGGCGATGGTATTGCCGGCTCTCTTTGCCGCATGTACATCGGAAGACTTCGTGGAAACAACACCGAGCCTGAACGGCAGAGCACTGCTGGGTGATGGCTTTACGGTTGAAGTTTCAGAAAATAATGCATCAACCAGATTCGCATGGGAACCCGCAGGCTGGAAGTTTGAGGCTGGCGATGAGTTTGGAGCTGGTGTGACAGACCCTACTCAGGGAACTATATCAAGCGATAAAATGTTGGGCAATTACATCTTCACAAAAGGCGCCAACGGTTATAGTACGACTTCACAAATGTATGAAGGTATTTACTTATTCTATAGCTACGATGGTTTCCAGAAAAAGGATACACGTGACTTGATTGCATTTGACCTGGGTCTGCAGAAGGCTGACTTGAGCAAACCGGAAGAGGCTATCAGCAAGAGTAAAGCCAAATTGTTCTTCTCTCCTCTTTATAAGGTGGAAGCTGGCAAGGTAGGTATTGCACTTCCTTTGAATTTCTATCCTTATTGGGGTGTGGCTGCTGTTAAGATTAAGAATGACACGGAAGCAAGCTTTAAGATTTCTCAGATTATATTAACAGATGGAACTACGGCGTTTACAACTAAAGGTCAAATTGATCCTACGAAGCTTAGTGGAGCAAAGTTGATGTATTCAGTATCTAAGGAAGGGAAATATGAACTTCCTGAGGGAATGACAGCTGAAAAGTATAATGAAGCAATGGCTTCTGTTAATCTTGCAGCTGCCGGTGCAGTGGAGACGAGCAGCATCGTTCTGGATTGCATGGACTATGAGTTGGCTGTTGGTAAAGAGGTTGTTGCATATATGAATGTGCCTGCAGGAAAACACACAGGTACCAATCTTACTGTGAAAGTAGTTGCTAAGAATACGAAGGGAGAGACTAAGTCGGTTACGTCTGAAGGTTTGGCCGCTGAGTTTAAGCATGGCACAACTAAGGCGGTGTTTGGTCTGAATGATGACAAGACAATGATGAGTTGGGTAATAGAAGGTTTGGGAGACGCTCCCGAGGAACTCTATATTGACAACAAGGCTGACTTGAAGGCTGCTATTCAGGGAGCTAAGAATGCAATTATTGTGAATAATTTGGGAGACTTGGCGATTGATAATGATATTGCGAGCGCTTTGGTGAAAGCTAAAGGTGTGGTGACATTTAAGAATCCTATTGCTGTTAAGGTTGCAAGTAAAGCTACTATTAATAATGTGAAGTTTGAAGAAGATGTGACAGTGGAAGGGGAAGTGACTTTCGATGCTGGGAAAACTGCTGCTACTAATATGACAGTGGCAAAAAGTATGACAGTGAAGGCTGGAAAGACTATCCTGAAGGCTGGTACTTTTAGCGATGCAACAGTTAATGTAGAAGGTGGTGAAGTGGAATTGGCGAAGGCTGATTTGGTGATTACTAAGGTAGATGTGAAGAAAGGTACTTTGACTGTAAGCACGGATCAGAGTGTTGCTAGTGCAAAGATTAAAGCATTGAGTTTTGGCAGTGAAGCTGCTAATGCGCTGAATGTTGTTGCTTCTACTGATGATGAAGGAGAAGTGGTTGATACTGAATTGGAGATTGACAAGGTAACAGTGGCTTTGAATGCTAAGACTACCACCACAATTGATGAACACTCTACTATTAGCTTGACAGGTAATACCAGTTCCATACTTACTAATAATGGAGTTATGAGTAATAACGGTAAGATCGCTGTTGCAAGTAATGGTGTTTTGACTAATGCGGCAACAGGCAGCATTGAAAATGCAGGTACGATTGAGACTATAGTAAACAGCGGATATGTGAAAGTGACAAGTGTGTGGGCTTCAACGGCGCTGGCTACAGGGAGTACCGGTGTGGCTGATAATACGGTTGGTAGTACAATAACTGGTACTGCTACTGGACACACTATTTATCGCTTGTATAGTGGAAGTGTGTCTAAGGTGACTGCAAATGCCGAGTTGGCGGTGTTCTACAATGCAACGTTGGAAAAGGATGTTGAGTTGGCGGATGACCAAAGCGCTTTGATGCTGGGTGCAAACACGATTGCAGAGGGGGTTACATTGACAATGGGTCAGAGTGCAGAAAGTCCTACTTTGCAGATAGGTTTGAATGCTGCCGCTCTCAATGGAAATGATTTCAAGATTGCCTTGGTAGTTGCTAAGGGTGATTTGACGGGTAAAGAAGCGAACCCTGCAGGACAGGCAGCCTCTATCAATAAAGCAGTGGAGACTTATGTGCTTGGAACGATTTCAGCAGCGGCACTTCCGATAAAGAACTATGGTTCTGTTAGTAAAAATGCTGGGACAATAACATTTTTGAATAGTGGAAGTGCAGGTATGGATAATACAACCTGGATTCCCGAAGGGAACTTGGATCCTCAGTCGTGATAATCTTTTCTTGAAAGAACTGATAAGACTAAGGCGTGCTCATTATGGGCACGCCTTTCTTTTTGAAAAGATTTGAGTGCTGGGAGGGGAAGAAGAGAGAAGAGATTCTTCACTTCGTTCTGAATGACAGGATGGAAGGTTTAGGAAAAGGGGAATGATGATGGTCCTGGATATTCGTAGGTAGGACGTTGATTGCATGGGGCTATACCTTATTGTATATAGGAGGAAATGGGAGGGGGAGAGGGTTCACCACAGAGGACACAGAGGCGCACGGAGTTCTTCCTGGCAATGAAAGGCGGGGGAGGTGTTATCACTCCGCAAGGGAATGTCGTTCACGACGAAGGGGAACGTCCTTCACGACGAAGGGGAACGTTCTTCACCGCGAAGGGGAACGTCCTTCACCGCGAAAGGGAACATCCTTCACCACGAAAGGGAACATCCTTCACCACGCGGGGTAAAGCCTTTTACTACGCAGGGTGAAAGCTTTTACACGCCGAGGTAAAAGCTTTTACACACCGAGGTAAAGGTCGTTACATTGCCGGGTAAATGCTTTTACACGCCGAGGTAAATGCTTTTACATCGCGCGAAAAAAGGCGGTAAATGCAAGGAATTGACAAACAGCAAAGTATAAGTCTGAAGACAGAAAAGTATAAGCTGATAGGAAGTAAAGTATAAGCCTGCAGGAAGTAAACTATAAGCCTGCAGGAAGTAAACTATAAGCCGACAGGAAGTAAAGTATAAGCCTGCAGGAAGCAAACTATAAGCCGACAGACAGCAAAGTATAAGCTGACAGGAAGTAAAGTATAAGCTGACAGGAAGTAAAGTATAAGCCTGCAGGCAGCAAAGTAGATGCCTGCAGGCAGTGCGGTATATTTGCCGACAGAGAGCGCAGTATGGGCTGTCGGCAAGGCGGTGTGCTGGTTATTCGATGACTCCGCAACCCGTCAGGGCGTCTATCCACTTCCCGGCATCGACGGTGGCGGCAGCGGGGTCGATGCCGAAATGGCTGACCAGGACGTTGGCGGCGGTTTCGAGGGTGAAGTCGGTGCCACGCAGTTCGTTCCACAGCAAGAGGGCGGTGGAGTTGAGGGAGATGACTTTGGTCATGTCCGATTGGAGTTTGCCTTGTTCTACAACGAGGTTTTCACCGGCGATTTCGCGTACTTTATAAATGTCTTTAATCTTCATATCCGATTGTTTTTTGTTATTATTTCGTGGCGCAAAGATAAACATTCCAGCCTAAAAAGCGAAAATAATAGCTAAATATCACAGAGAAAGGGGAAGGGCGAAGGAACGTTTCCGAAATAATACGTATCTTTGCACCCAGAAACTAACGACTGTATTCTTCAGCAATTTAGGATTATGGATATCATACAACAACAGTTCTTCACACTGGTACAGTCCGGGCTATGGGGCACGGATGCGGATGCCGGACTCTTCGACGAACAGACTCAATGGGAACAGATTTATAAGACGGCACGGGCACAGGCGCTGATGGGCATTGTGCTGGACGGCATACAGACGTTGCCTGCCGAGAAGCGTCCGCAACGGGGACTTTATCTGAAGTGGTGCAACACACTGCTACAGATAGAAGAGAAGAACCGGTTGCTGAACCGGGAGCTGAAGAATGTTTACGCGCTTTGCCGCGAGAACGGCGTGGAGCCGGTATTGCTGAAAGGCCAAGGCGTGGCACAGAACTACCCTAACCCGCTGCATCGCCAGTGCGGAGACATCGACCTGTTTACAGGATATGAGGATTATGAAAAAGTAAACAGCCTTTTGATGCCCGATGTAACAAGAATAGATGAAGAATGCTTCAAACATGTCGGGTATGAATGGCACGGCGTAACCATAGAAAATCACCGAATACTAAATACTCTGAATGCTCCCACCGCAAATAAAAAATTTCAGGCAGAAATAGCGCGATGGCATCAGGCATCAGAAATGCGTAGCCTGCAAGTGGGGGATTGCACCGTCAGTGTACCGCCTCTCACTTTTGATACCGTATATATATTGATACATTCCGTACTGCACGCTCTAAACGAAGGAATCGGAATGCGTCAGATATGCGACTGGGCCTGCCTGCTGCATCAAAATGCAGAGGTAATCGATAAAGAAGCGGTAGCAAAGCTATTGCGGGAATATGGCTTGGAAAAAGCAGCCAAGGTCTTCGGAGTTGTAGCAACCCAATATTTAGGGCTCAAAAAAGAATGCCTGCCGATAGTGTATGGACCGGATGATCTCGCTACGGGAGAATGGTTGATGAACGACATTTGGAAGGAAGGAAACTTCGGCCAATTCAACGCTGACAAGAAAAGGCGCCCTAAGGGGTATTGGAGTGGGAAATGGCACACATTGACACAACTGACCCTGCGATGCAAGGATATGAAGCGATTGGCACCGGCAGAAGCACGTTGGTTTCCAATCATTGTGGCAATACATTCCATGCAGATGCAATGGAAACACAGGGTCGGCGGAAAATAATATTAAAAAGTAGCATACTAACCTAAAGAACATACATATGGCAGTTAAAAAAAACACGCTCCTCATTGTAGTAGGAAGCCTTCTTATACTATTATTAATAGGTGTCACGGTTTTATTAATCTCGGAGAAGAAGACCAATAACGAACTTGTGCAGGAGTTTCAGTTGGAGAAGGAAGACCTGGAGAACCAATATACCAGCTTCGCACAGCAGTATGATGAGTTGAAGCTGACTGTTTCCAACGATTCACTGTCTGTACTGCTGGAGCAGGAACAACTGAAAACGCAACGCTTGCTGGAAGAACTGCGGACGGTGAAGAGCAGCAATGCCACGGAGATACGCCGGTTGAAGAAGGAATTGGCTTCGCTACGCAAGGTCATGATAGGATATATCAATCAGATAGACTCGCTGAACCGGTTGACCGCTCATCAGAAGGAGATTATAGCGGACGTTACCAAGAAGTATAATGCGGCTTCGCGGCAGATAAGCAATCTGTCGGAAGAAAAGAAGAACCTGACTAAGACGGTGACGCTGGCGGCACAGCTGGATGCAACGAATATCTCCATTCAGCCGACGAACAAGCGGGGAAAGGTTGCCAAGAAGGTGAAGGACGTGGTGAAGTTCAAGATAAACTTCTCCATCGTGAAGAATATTACTGCCGAGACGGGCGAGCGGACACTCTATATCCGCATTACGAAGCCGGATAATGATGTGCTGACGAAGAGTGCATCGAATACATTCCCTTACGAGAACAGGGAGCTGGGATATTCTATCAAGAAATACATCGAGTATAACGGGGAAGAACAGAATGTGACCGTTTACTGGGATGTGGAAGAGTACCTGTATGCAGGGGCTTACAGGGTGGATATCTTTGCGGATGGGACGCTAATTGGGTCGCAGGGGTTCACGCTGAACTAAGATGATAAACCTGTTTTAAGAAGGGAGATAATTAAAACAGGTTAAATTATTTTGAGGTGTCGTAGGGAGCATCTATATTTGCATTGTTGTTTATGCAATTATTGTTGTTATAAGGAACAAACATATTATCATCTTAATTAATGTATATACCCAATGAAAAAGTTCTTCTGTTTCATCTGGTTAGCATGTCTGACGCTGCCAATGGCGGCGCAGAAGGCATTAAGCCTGGATAGTTGCCGTGCATTGGCAATCTCCAACAACAAGGAGCTGTTGATCGGCCAGGAAAAAATCAAGACGGCACACTATCAGAAAAAGGCAGCATTCACCAATTATCTTCCAGACATCTCGGCAAGCGGCGGATATATGCGCAGCCAAAAGGAGTTGTCCATACTGAGCGATGCCCAGAAAGGGGCGTTGTCCGGCTTGGGAACAAGTCTTAGCGGACCGTTGCAAGAGGCGGCACAAGTCATTGCACAGCTGCATCCCGAGATAGCCGGACAGCTTCCCGCACTGGGGCAGAGCCTGGTGGGAGCGTTGGACGGCGCCGGTAGTGCGCTGGTAGACGCTTTCCGCACAGATACCCGCAATATGTATGCAGGGGCACTCACCCTGACGCAACCCCTGTATATGGGCGGCAAGATTCGCGCGTACAATAAAATCACTAAATATGCCGAGGAACTGGCACGCCAGCAGCACAACACCGGCGTGCAGGAAGTGATACTGAGCACCGACCAGGCATACTGGCAGGTAGTATCCCTTGCCAACAAGAAGAAGCTGGCGGAAGGCTATCTGGAGCTGTTGCAAAAGCTGGACAGCGATATAGACAAGATGATAGCCGAAGGCGTTGCCACCAAAGCCGACGGGTTGTCCGTCAAAGTAAAAGTGAACGAGGCGGAAATGACGCTCACGAAAGTGGACGACGGACTAAGCCTTGCCCGGATGTTGCTATGCCAACTGTGCGGACTCGACCTCTCCTCCCCCATCACCCTGGAAGATGAAAAGGCAGAAGACCTGGCACCCGTGGCAGTGGCTACCAACGCCATCGACCTCAACAGTGTGTATGCCACCCGCCCGGAAGTACGCAGCCTGGAACTTGCCACAGAGATTTATAAGCAGAAAGTAAACGTTGCCCGGTCGGAGTTCCTGCCGTCTGTTGCCATGATGGGCAGCTATATGGCGACGAACCCTTCGACCTTCAACAGCTTCGAGAAGAAATTCAAGGGGATGTGGAGCGTAGGCGTCATGGTATCGGTTCCCATCTGGCACTGGGGCGAAGGCAGTTACAAAGTAAAGGCGGCAAAGTCCGAAGCGCGCATAGCCCAGTATCAGTTGGACGATGCTAAGGAGAAGATTGAATTGCAGGTCAGCCAGTCCGCCTTCAAGGTGAACGAAGCAGCAAAGAAGTTGGCGATGGCGGAGAAGAACCGGGAGAAAGCAGATGAGAACCTGCGATATGCCACACTCGGATTTGAAGAAGGCGTCATTCCGGCAAGCAATGTGCTCGAAGCGCATACCGCCTGGCTATCCGCCCAATCGGAGAAGATAGATGCACAGATTGACGTGAAGCTGACGGAAATCTATCTGAAGAAGGCAACGGGAGAATTGGGAATTGAAAACTAAGAATTAAAAGATAAAACGATGGATACAAAATCACAAAACAGTAACATGCTACTGGCATTCCTCACACTGACAGGGGTGATTGCTGTAGTTGCCCTTGTCGGTTTCTTCATGCTTCGCAAGGGGCCGGAGATTGTGCAAGGACAGGCAGAAGTAACGGAGTACCGCGTATCGAGCAAGGTGCCGGGACGTATACTGGAATTCCGCGTGAAAGAGGGACAAAGCGTACAAGCCGGAGACACGCTTGCCATATTGGAAGCCCCGGATGTACAAGCCAAACTGGAACAGGCACGTGCTGCCGAACTTGCTGCGCAGGCACAGAACGAGAAAGCACTGAAGGGTGCCCGCGAGGAAAAGATCCGGGCAGCCTACGAGATGTGGCAAAAGGCACAGGCCGGAGTAGCCATTGCCGAGAAGTCGTACAAGCGGGTGAAGAACCTGCACGACCAGGGCGTGATGACTGCCCAAAAGTTGGATGAAGTAACCGCCCAGCGCGATGCCGCCATAGCTACCGAAAAAGCCGCCAAAGCGCAATACGACATGGCGAAGAACGGTGCGGAACGCGAAGACAAAGCCGCTGCCGCCGCATTGGTGGAACGTGCCAAGGGAGCCGTTGCCGAAGTGGAGTCGTACATCAAAGAAACATATCTGATAGCACAGGCTGCGGGCGAGGTTTCCGAAATCTTCCCGAAGGTAGGCGAATTGGTTGGCACAGGCGCCCCTATTATGAACATCGCCATCCTGGACGATATGTGGGTGACGTTCAACGTGCGCGAAGACCTGCTGCAAGGCTTGGGTATGGGCACGGAGTTCGAGGCTTACGCCCCTGCGCTGGACAAGAACATCCGGCTGAAAGTATATTATATGAAAGACCTCGGCACCTACGCTGCCTGGAAGGCTACCAAGACAACCGGTCAGTTCGACCTGAAAACGTTTGAAGTAAAAGCAGCGCCGCAAGAAAAGGTGGAAGGGCTGAGACCGGGAATGTCGGTGATACTTAAGAAGTAATAGGCATCTTTGCAACTGAAATGATGGAAAGAGACAAGAAATATATAGCCCTATGGAACGTGATGAAACGCGAATGCCGCCGTCTCGTCTCCCGTCCGCTATATCTATTCTGCATGGTGATAGCGCCGTTGTTCTGCTATATATTCTTCACCACGCTGATGGATTCCGGGCTGCCCACCAATATGCCCGTAGGTGTGGTAGACCAGGATATGAGCAGCACTTCCCGCCAGTTGGTGCGCAACCTGGATGCCTTTGAGCAGACCGCCATCGTTGCCCACTACCCCACCGTGAGCGAGGCACGCACCGCCATGCAACGGGGAGAAATCTACGGTTTCTACTACATCCCCCAGGGCACCTCCGCCAAGGCACAGGCACAGCGGCAGCCCAAACTGTCTTTCTATACCAACAACACCCTGCTCATCGCCGGTTCCCTACTCTACCGGGACATGAAGATGATGAGCGAACTCGCCTCGGGTGCCGCCGCCCGCAGCTCGCTCTATGCCAAAGGCGCTACCGAGGATCAGGCGATGGCTTTTCTCCAGCCTATTGTGATAGACACCCATCCGCTCAACAATCCGTGGCTGAACTACTCGGTGTATCTGTGCAACACCTTTGCGCCGGGCGTACTGATGCTGCTCATCTTCATGATTACCGTCTACTCCATCGGTGTAGAGATAAAAGACCGCACCGCTCGCGAATGGCTGCGCAGCGGCAACAACTCCATCTGGATTTCCCTTACCGGGAAGTTGCTGCCGCATACGGCTCTCTTCTTCCTGATGGGTATATTATATAATGTATATCTCTATGGCTTTCTGCACTTCCCCTGCAACAGCGGCATCATGCCGATGCTCCTTGCCACCCTCTGCCTGGTACTGGCATCGCAGGGCATGGGGGTGCTGATGATAGGCACGCTGCCCACCCTGCGACTGGGACTCAGCTTTGCTTCCCTGTGGGGCGTGCTCTCCTTCTCCATGTGCGGACTGTCGTTCCCCGCTATGGCGATGCACCCGGTGTTGCAGGCATTGGCCAACCTGTTCCCGCTACGCCACTACTACCTGATTTACGTAGACCAGGCTCTGAACGGTTATCCCATGATCTATTCGTGGGTGAACTACGTGGCACTGCTTATTTTCATGATGCTCCCCTTCATCATTGCCCATCGGCTGAAGGAAGCATTGGTTTACTATAAATACATGCCGTGATGAAAGACTTGACGTTCAAACAGAAAGTTGTACAAGGTATATACGACTTGTTCTATATATGGAAACAGGAGTTCCGCACCACCTTCCGCGACCAGGGCGTGCTCATCTTCTTTGTGCTCGTTCCGCTGGTCTATCCGCTGATATACTCCTTTATCTACACCAACGAAACCATCCGTGAGGTGCCTGCTGTGGTAGTGGACAATTCGCGTTCCTCATTGAGCCGCGAATATCTGCGGAAGGTAGATGCCAGCCCGGAAGTGAACATCGTGACCTATTGCGCCGATATGGAAGAGGCCAAGCTGATGCTGAAAGACCGGAAGGCGTATGGCATCATCTACATCCCCTCACACTTCAGCGACGACATAGCCCGTGGCAAGCAGACGCAAGTCAGCCTCTATTGCGACATGAGCGGACTGCTGTACTACAAGTCCCTGCTGAATACCAATACAAACGTATCCCTGGACATGAATGCGGACATCAAGATGGAACGGGCGGGCAACACCACCGACCGCCAGGACGAGATTACGGCTTATCCGATAGAATATGAAGACGTGGCGCTCTACAATCCCACCAATGGCTTCGCCGCCTTCCTGATACCTGCCGTGCTGGTACTGATTATTCAGCAAACACTACTGCTGGGCATCGGCCTGTCCGTGGGAACGGCGCGCGAGCACAACCGTTTCAAGGATCTGGTGCCTATCAACCGGCACTATAACGGTACGCTGCGTATTGTGATGGGGAAAGGGTTGAGTTACTTCATGGTTTATGCGCTGGTATCGGTGTATATCCTTTGCGTAGTTCCCTGGCTTTTCAGCCTCAACCGGATACCGCTTCCCGGTGTGCTGAGCCTGTTCACCCTGCCCTATCTGATGGCTTGCATCTTCTTTGCCATGACGGCTTCCATTGCTATCCGCAACCGGGAGACGTGTATGCTGCTGTTTGTGTTCACTTCTGTTCCGCTGCTGTTCCTTTCCGGCATTTCGTGGCCGGGGGCTGCCATGCCTGCCTTCTGGAGATACTTCTCATATCTCTTCCCTTCCACTTTCGGCATCAACGGGTATGTGCGCATCAACAGCATGGGTGCCACGCTCAACGAAGTATCCTTTGAGTACCAGGCGCTGTGGCTGCAAACGGGCATTTACTTCATTACAACCTGCCTGGTGTACAGGTGGCAGATATTGAAGAGTAGGAAGCATGTGATTGAGCAACGGATAAGTCTCCTTGAAAGGAAAAGAAAATAAGGTATTTTACATCAATTAACTCACCAAGAGTTGTCAATTTACGGAACTATCGTACTTTTGATAAAAACAATTTTATATGAGACACTTCCATTTACTCATCGCAAGCCTGCTGCTATGCATCGGCAGCACGCTGCAAGCCAAAGAGCGGGTGATTGACCGTCCGCCGTTCTGTGTAAGAAACACGACTTCCATCGAAGTAAGCAAAGTAGTAATGAGCGACACAGCCACCGTGTTGCACGTCTATGCCAAGTACCGCCCCCACAACTGGATACAAATAGCTCCCGAAAGTTATCTGAAAGATAACAACGGGGAAACCTACCAGCTACGTTCGGGCATAGGCATCACTCCGGGTAAGGAATTCTGGATGCCGGAATCGGGCGAAGCCGAGTTCCAACTTGTATTCCCTCCCCTCTCTGCCAACGCCACTTCCATCGACTTTACGGAAGGCGAGAAGGTGGAGAACGGATTCAGCATCTGGGGCATAGAGCTGAAAGGCAAGAAGTTGCCGATGCTGTTGCTCCCCCAAGAAGCCGTAGTGCACAAAGCCGATGCGAGCACCGAACTGCCCGAACCGGTGATTCAATACGGAAAAGCTACGGTAAAGGGAAAGTTACTGGACTATCGCCCCAATATGGGCATATCCTCTGAAATCGTGCTTTGGGAGAATGCAAAAGGAGACCTTTCAGAAGTAGTACTCGACATCCAACCCGACGGCAGCTTCTCCACAGAAGCGGCATTGGTCGGCACTACGCCCTGCTCTCTATATATAGGTGGGGATGAAGTGCTGTTCTTTATGGAACCGGGCAAGACCACAGAGCTTTATGTCAACCTGCGCGAAATGTCCCGCCGCAATTCCAAGTTCCACAAGCAGGAGAAACCATACGGAGAACTTGCCTACATCAACGGCCCGCTGCAAGCAGTAGCGCAAGAGATGAACCGCGAACTGGGCGACGTCAATACACAGAAAAAGCTATTTAAGGACATGGCTGTTTTTGCCGACAAAGACCTCGACTCTGCCAAAGACTATGTGCTCCAAACATCCGACGAGGTGCAAGCCGCCATCGACAAACTATCTTGCAGCACCGCTACCCGTCAATTGCTCACCATCAATAATAAAATGAACGTAAGCGGAGTATTAGACCTCGTACCCAACCTGCTGACCTCCGCCGCCTTGGGCGCCAACCGCATAACAAGAGAGAAAGCGAACGACTACTATATGGAGCTAACCAAGAAAATGCCTGCCGACTATGTTCCCGACACTGATCTCACCCTACTAAACGTTCCGCAATCCATCCTGTCCAGCCAATACAGAAGCATGGCTGGAGACAAGCTGAACAAAAGCGAAGAACTTGCCAAGGCATGGGGAACGGATAAGGGTATCTTCTTCGATATAGCCCGCAATGCCTCCCTCTACCGTTCTATCAAGAATTTCACCCCACTGACCGACGAGCAGAAAGCTACCGTTGCAACACTGCCCGCCGCCTACCGCGAAATGCTGACCGCAGCCAACGACGAACTGCTGGCACAGATTGAAGCCAACAAGAAGAAGACCGGCTATACTATCAATGAAGTAGATGCCAACGTCAGCAATGAGGATTTGTTTGCTTCCATCATCGGCAAGTACAAGGGAAAAGCTGTGTTGGTTGACTTCTGGGCTACCTGGTGCGGTCCGTGCCGCATGGCAAACAAGACCATGCTTCCGATGAAAGAAGATTTGAAAGACAAGAATATCGTCTATCTGTACCTCACCGGTGAAACCTCTCCACTAAAGACCTGGGAGAACATGATTCCCGATATCCACGGCGAACACTATCGCGTGACGGATGCACAATGGGGATATTGGCGGGATGCTTTCCATATAGAAGGTGTGCCTACTTATATGGTTATAGACAAAGAAGGAAACACCAGTTTCAGGGCTACCGGCTTCCCGGGAGTGGAGAAGATGAAGGAAGAGTTGCTGAAAGTGGCGAAATAAAGCTGTGAATATATAATAAAAACAGGCACGGATTATGCGTAATCCGTGCCTGTTTTATTCATACTAAAGTCTCATTTATTTCTCAGCCCACTCCTTAGCGCCCTGCTCTTTCAGCTTGGCAGTAAATGCCTGAGCCTTTTCCATACTGGCATTCTCTTCTTCGGGAGTGGCAAAAGCATGCTTATAGCCTTTCACTACATTCCATTCACCACGGGTGAAATCGGGGAATGCAACGGCAGCACAACCATTATCCATAGACAGTTCTCCCAATTCTGCCAGGCAGCACCATTCTGCCAGGTCGTAGACATCCATATCCAAAGGCAATCCGTTCTGCAAGCAATATACCAGACGGCTGTCCATCACAAAGTCCATACCTCCATGACCGCCTACTTCTTTCGCCATCTCGCCGTACTTCTTCAGGATAGGATGCTGGTATTTCTCAACAAGCGCTTCCATTTCGGCTTCCGGCAAGAAACCATGTGAGTTCAAATCGTCAACCTTGGGCTGTACGCCGGAAGCAGTCAGCTGTTCGGCATCGAGGGCGTATCCTTCGACCGGGTACTTATTGGCAAAACCTTTGGTGCCCGTGAGTTGGTACAAACGGTTGTAAGGTTGCGGAGTCATTACGTCGTGCTGAATTTCAATCACCTTACCATTGGCAGTGCGAATCAGCGTGGTGGTATGGTCGCCGTTGCGGAACTCTTTGCATTCTTCGCCGGTTCTCTTTTCCACCAGTTCTTTACCGATCACCGATTTGGTATCCATAGCAACCAAAGTTGCCATACGGTCGCCACGGTGTATATCAAGAGCTTGGGCTACAGGACCAAGGCCATGAGTGGCATACACGTCACCGCGATGCTTCATGTTATAATCCAGGCGCCATCCCAGTTTGTCGTTCTCTCCATTCTTCCAATAATGATCCCAGAACGGGCTCAGGTTATGGATATAAGCTCCCTGCGCACGGATCACTTCACCGAAAACGCCCTGCTGCGCCATGTTCAGCGTATTCATTTCGAACCAGTCATAGCAGCAGTTCTCCAGGATGAAGCAGTGCTTGCGGGTCGTTTCACTCAGATTGATTAAAGCCCAGCACTCTTGCAGGTTCATGGCAGAAGGAACTTCTATCGCTACATTCTTTCCGTTCTCCAAAGCACATTTGGCTGCGGGGAAGTGGTGCAACCAATCAGCAGCGATATAAACCAAGTCTATATCATCGCGCTTGCAAAGTTCTTCATATCCCTTTTCGCCGGAATAAACGGCAGCTTTCGGCATAGATGCTTTCTTCAGGAGCTCCTGGCATCTCTCCGCACGCGACTGTTCGTAGTCGCAAAGGGCCACTACCTGCGTTCCGGGAATATAAGTGAAGCGTTCCACAGCTCCGGGGCCACGCATACCCAAGCCAATAAATCCTACGCGAACCACTTCCATCTTCGGAGTGGTCAGCCCCAATACACTTTTCTGCCCTGCCGGACGCTCGGGAGTCTTAACGACGATAGTTCCGTCTTTCCACTCCCATTGAGTCCCCTTCTCCGTCGTCTGCACGGTAGAAGTTTGAGTTGTACATGCGCCCAGTACAAGGCACATGCCTAACAACAACGATTTAACTGCCTTCATGTTCTGTTATGTTTTAAAGTAAATAAATATGTAACAAATATAGCTAATATTAATCAAAAGAAGGACAACAAGCAGTATGTTCTTTCATTTAGATTAATTAACCCACTGTTTCTTGCTTAATTACGAATTATTCGTAGCTTTGCATTGAATTCATTTAAATACTTTATCCATGGAGAAATTAACGATACAAGAAGAAGAAGTGATGTTGTACATCTGGGAGCTGGGCAGCTGCTTCGTGAAAGACATTGTTGCCAAGTATTCAAAACCGGCGCCCCCCTACACCACCGTAGCATCCATCGTGAAGAATCTGGAGCGTAAACAATACGTCAGTGCCGCCCGTGTAGGAAACACTTATCAGTATACGCCGCTGATTCGCGAAAGTGAATATAAACGTACTTTCATGAGCGGCTTTGTACGCAACTATTTTGAAAATTCCTATAAGGAAATGGTTTCTTTCTTTGCCAAAGAGCAAAAGATTTCGACCAATGACCTGAAAGACATTATAGACATGATAGAGAAAGGAAAAGAATAACAACTAATACATTATTATATGTTGGCCTATTTTCTAAAAGTGAATGTAGCGATAGTATTGTTCTATGCATTCTATCGGCTGTTCTTCTACAAAGACACGTTCTTTGGCTGGCGCAGAACGGCCATGCTCTGCTTCTTTGCCATCTCCGCTGCCGTTCCGTTGCTGAATATACAGACGTGGATAACGGCGCAGGAGCCGATGGTAGCAATGGCAGACCTTTATGCCAGTGTCGTACTGCCGGAATTCACGATAACTCCCGAAGCTGCCACAACCGACTGGAAAAGTCTTATCCTTGAATATGCAGGTATTGCTTATTGGATAATCGTAGTCCTGCTGGCAATGCGCTTCGCGATACAATTGGCAGGCATTATCCGACTGGCTTGCCGATGCCACAAGATACAAATAGGCGATTCAACCATTCATCTGCTTCCCCGGGCAGACGGACCTTTTTCTTTCTTTCGCTGGATTTTTATCCATCCGGCTTCGCATACCGAAGAAGAATTCAACGAGATATTGACTCATGAACAGACACACGCCCGGCAGTGGCACTCCATTGATGTTATCATCAGTGAGTTGACGTGCACGCTATGCTGGTTCAATCCTTTTGCCTGGCTCATGAAACGGGAAATCCGTACCAACCTGGAATATATGGCCGATGCCCGCGTATTGGAAGACGGCTATGACTCCAAAACCTACCAGTACCATCTGTTAGGATTATCACACCATAAGGCTGCAGCAACTATCTATAACAGTTTCAATGTTTTACCATTAAAAAAACGCATCAAAATGATGAACAAAAAGAGAACAAAAGAAATAGGAAGGACCAAATACCTGATGTTCCTTCCTTTAGCAGCCTTACTGATGATTATCAGTAACATCGAAACCGTGGCACGCACTTCCGAGATATGGATGCCCGCTCTGACGGCAATAGAGGATCTGCCCCTCAGTGTTATAAATCCCGACCAAAAAGGCGAAACAACCTTCCACGTCACTATAGTAGACAAGCAAGGAAAAGTTGTGCCGAACGTAAAAATCCAAACCACGCTGGCAGGGAAACAGCTGAACTTCAAGACCGGGGCAGACGGGAAAGCCGACATCACCTTAGACATGAACGGGCTGAAGCACGCCACGATGTATGCCGCCACCCCGGATGGCAACAACTTCATTTTTGTCCTCTCTTCGGGAGAGACCGTACGCACCATCAACATAGATGAGCATCAGTACGCCCCAATCACGTACACCCCTGACGCGAATGGCATTTTTGAGGTAGTGGAGCATATGCCGGAATTTGCAAACGGCGGTATGTCAGGGCTGATGAAGTATTTGAGCGAAAATATTCGATATCCGGCAATTGCCCATGAGAACGGTACGCAAGGACGGGTGACCGTACAATTCGTAGTAGAAAAAGACGGGGCTATCAGCAACGCGAAAATCCTTCGAGGTGCCGATCCCGACTTGGACAAAGAAGCCATCCGGGTAGTAAATGCCATGCCGAAGTGGAAACCCGGCACCCAAGACGGGCAAGCTGTGCGGGTGAAGTATACCATACCGGTGATGTTCCGCCTGACGGGAGGTGAAGAACCGGTTCAGCATGCCGTAGCGACAAGGACGGAGACAGGCGAAATCATCTTTGAGGTAGTAGAGGTTATGCCTGAATTTCCCGGTGGTATGTCTGCACTGATGGACTTTATAAGTAAGAACATCAAGTATCCGGTAGAAGCACAAAAGGCGGGAACACAAGGAAGAGTTACTATACAGTTCATTGTCAATACGGAAGGAGACATTGTCAACCCGAAAGTACTTCGCGGTGTTGACCCGTTGCTGGATGCCGAAGCGCTCCGCCTAACCACCATTATGCCTAAATGGAAGCCCGGTACACAAAAGGGGCAAGCCGTGAATGTGAAATATACAATACCGGTGATGTTCCGCTTGGGATAAGCCAAGCCTCATACACCACCGATACTTCAAATAAATAAATTCTCTCCTAACTGAAAAAGGAGCAGATGCTTTCGCGGCATTTGCTCCTTTTCATATAAATCGGGGGACAACAGTCCCTGCTATTACGCTTTATTTATGCATCTCCACAATCTGTGTCGGCGCCATCTCCACATTTCTGCGGTCCACCTGGCGGACTACGGCAGCAGCCAGTTGCAAGAAAGCGCGTCCCGTCACGGTGTTTTCGTCCAATGCAACCGGGGTACCGTTGTCGCCACTTTCGCAGATGCTTTGTACGATAGGAATCTGCCCTAATAGCGGCACATTCATTTCTTCCGCCAGCTTCTTGGCACCTTCTTTTCCGAAGATATAGTATTTATTCTCCGGCAGTTCGGCAGGCGTGAACCAAGCCATATTCTCAACCAGGCCGAGGATAGGCACATTCACTTTGTCGTTGGTGAACATATTGATGCCCTTGCGCGCATCCGCCAATGCCACAGCCTGCGGAGTGCTGACAACGACAACACCGGTCAGGGCCAAAGTCTGCACAATCGTCAGATGGATGTCGCTTGTTCCGGGCGGAAGGTCGATAAGGAAATAATCCAAATCGCCCCAATTGGCATCGCCAATCAGTTGCTTCAAAGCATTGCTTGCCATACCACCACGCCACAGGGTAGCCTGGTCGGGGTCGACAAAGAAACCGATAGAAAGCAATTTAATGCCGTACTTCTCGATTGGAACAATCAAATCACGTCCGCCGATATTCTCGGCAAACGGACGGGCATCTTCCACCTGAAACATCTTCGGTACGGAAGGGCCGAAGATATCGGCATCCAGCAAACCGACCTTATATCCGAGTTTCGCCAAAGATACGGCAAGATTTGCCGCCACCGTAGATTTGCCTACGCCGCCTTTACCGGAAGAAACGCCGATAACGTTTTTCACCTGCGGCAACAATTTGCCTACTTCGGGGCGGGGCGCCTGGCGGCTTTCAGTGGCAATAGCCACCTCCACCTCGGGAGAGACGTAAGTATGTATAGCTGTCTCAGCCGCCTTCAACATCGATTTCATAAACGGGTCCGTCGGTTTCTCGAATATCAACGAGAAACTGACTTTCATCCCGTCAATACGCAGATTATCGGCTACCATTTCAGCCTCAACGAGGTTCTTTCCGGTGCCGGGATAGCGCACTGTTGCCAGTGCGTCCATTATCAGTTTAGGATAGAGAGTCATATTTTAAATTACAAGTTACTAATTACCAATTATAAATTACGTTACTTACTTGTTTGCAGCCCGCTACGCTTGCTGCGGTTATAACTGCGATATTCATCCAGTTCTATTTCCACATCGGGTTCTTGTAGTTCCCCCTCTTGCGGAAGGCGGAATTTGATATACTTAATGTTTAAACCACGATCCAGCCATTGTTGTTCATAATAAGTCTTGATACTGAGGATTTCGTCCGCCATACCGGAGTGATACAAATCTTCCGTCATTACATCCACCGGCAAACGGTTTTTCTCAATCATGTATCTGGTATAGGTGAACATGAAGTTACTGTCCGTCTTTAGATGAACGATGCCATCGTCCTTCAGGAACTTGCGGTAGCGCTCCATAAAGTAGGTCGAAGTGAGCCGCTTGGTGGCCTTCTTCATCTGCGGATCGGAGAAAGTAAGCCATATCTCACTGACTTCACCCCAGGCAAAGAAGCGGTCAATGATTTCAATGTTTGTACGCAGGAAAGCGACATTCTTCATGCCTGCTTCCAAAGACTCGGTGGCTCCCGTCCACATACGCGCACCCTTTATATCAACGGCAATAAAGTTTTTGTCCGGAAACATACGTCCCAGCCCGACAGTGTATTCTCCCCGGCCGCAGCCCAGTTCCAGAACAATCGGATGATCGTTCTTAAAGAACTGTTTGTGCCAGTTCCCTTTCATTTCAAACGGTATATTATCCACCGCCGAGTATGGATACTCAAAAACGTGCGGATAACTCGCCATATCGGCAAACTTCTCTAACTTATTTTTTCCCATTTACGTGTATTAAAATAAAAACAAGCAGGGAAAGCCCGTGCTCTCCCTGTAGTCCCTTGTCGCAAAATGTATTCCGGACAAGGATTATATCTTTACGCCCGTTATTCTACGATGGTTACCCAGCCGTGAGTATCAGGCTCGTCGCCATACTGAATAGCACGCAACTTGTTATACAGTTTCGTACAGACAGGCCCCGGCTTTCCATCTTTGGAAATGACATAAGACTTATTGTTCTCTACATCATCAATGCGCTCGATAGGACTGATAACGGCAGCAGTACCACAAGCACCCGCCTCTTCAAACGTCGACAGTTCTTCTTCGGGAACCGGACGGCGTTCCACCTTCATACCCATATCTTCGGCCAACTGCATCAAGCTCTTGTTAGTGATAGACGGAAGGATAGAAGAAGATTTCGGAGTGATATAAGTATTATCTTTGATACCGAAGAAGTTGGCAGCGCCACATTCGTCGATATATTTCTTCTCTTTGGCATCGAGATAGAATTCACAAGCATAACCCAAATCGTGTGCTTTCTTGTTGGCACGCAGGCTGGCTGCATAGTTGCCACCTACTTTATAGATACCTGTACCCAGCGGAGCAGCACGGTCGAACTCACGGATAATGACATACGGATTGGTTGAGAAACCACCTTTGAAATAAGGACCTACGGGCGTTACGAACACTACGAACAAGTATTCATTAGCAGGATGTACACCTACCTGAGCACCGGTACCAATCAGCAACGGACGGATATACAAGGATGCACCCGATTCGTAAGGCGGAATGAAACGTTCGTTCAGCTTCACGACTTTCAGAATAGCTTCTCTGAAACGTTCTGTCGGCAACTCAGCCATCAGGATGCCCTGGCAGGTAGACTGCATACGAGCCGCATTCTCTTCCAAACGGAAAATGCGCACCTTGCCATCCTTACCCCGGAAAGCCTTCAAGCCTTCAAAAGCTTCTTGGCCGTAATGCAAACAAGTGGCAGCCATGTGCATGGGAATTGTTTCTTCACTGCAAACTTCCAATTCGCCCCACTGTCCGTTACGATTATAAATTCTCACATTGTAATCTGTCTTCATATATCCGAACGGCAGATTAGCCCAATCCAGTTCTTTCATATTTTCAAAGCATTAGTTACTTCTTACGTACATTTTGCAACAAAAATAGCTTTTATTCTTCAGATTCCCGCTCCTCTGACAATAATTTTTCTATTTCCCGGTCTGCTTTGGTCAATTTGTCGCTGCAAAACGCAATAATCTCGTTCGCCTCCTTTATTTTTTCGGACAAGGCATCAATTTCCAACTCATTATTGTCTATCTGACTGACAATCTTTTCCAAGCGCGCCATGGCTTGGGAATAGGTTTCTTTCTTCGTAGGCATATCTAATTTTGATTACACATTATTCCTTTTTCGCGAGTTCCTTATCTGTTTCCCCATCTGCAAGTATTAAGTTCTTCCACTTCATTTTATTGGCTGTCAGCTTTTGAATTTCATACTTCTCTGTAAGCGGTAGTTTACTATCTGTCAAAGTTATCTGATTCTTCTCCCGGTCAATCACATATTTATAATTACGCGGTATTCCATCAACCGCCGGTCCTGTATAAATAGCCGAGCACGTTTGGCTTTTAGTATCGAATACATAATGATCTGCAGCATCATCAGATGAAGGCTTTGTTACTACCCAATGCCCCTCTAACAGAGAATAATCGAACACTGTATCTTTCTCGTCGTCATCACTGCTGCATGAGGCAAAACTGAATGCAAATAAGAACAATAAGAATGCTCCAAATAATTTCTGTGCTTTCATATCAACAAGGTTTTAAATGATTAATAATATTTATTAAACGCAGAAATAGTTGGAGTACTGCACATTATACTATATCTTTTTTACGATCGAAGCAATTTCCCCCTGATAGAGGCGGGTTACAATTTCATCATCCACTTGCAATTCATCCACATTCTTCACTGCCTTCCCGTCTTTAAGAGTGATGCTATAGCCGCGGGCAAGTTGCTTCTCCGGCGAAGCATCGGCCATACGTTGTTGCAATAACTCCAAACGATGACGATGGCGGGAGAGAGAAGAAGTAACTGCTTGCACAATGTCTCTCCGTGCGGTGAGCAGTGCCAGTTTTCCATCCGATATCCGCCGGTAAGCGGCAGAAGGGATGCGGTTTTTATATGCAGACAACTTCCGATGCTCTTGCGACAAGAGGTTTCGGACGCCTTCCTGCAAACGGGCAGCAAGCACTTCCAGTTCATCGGCAGCAGTGTTCATGCAGTCTATCAGGAATTCGGCGGCAGCGGTAGGCGTCTTGACACGGGTATGGGCCACGGAGTCGAGCACTGTATCGTCGCGCTCATGGCCGATTCCGGTGATAATGGGCAATGGGAATTGCGCGCAAGCAGCGGCAAGCAAATAGGTGTCGAAGCCGGAAAGGTCGGAAGTAGCACCACCACCCCGGATAATGACGATGACATCGAACTCAGCCAGGCGGGCATTTACTTTATCAAGGGCGGACAGGACGGATTCTTCCACGCGGTCGCCTTGCATCAAAGCAGGGAACAACTCGGTATGGAAGTAGAATCCGCGCGGATTATTCTCCAGTTGGTGGCAGAAGTCGCCATAACCGGCTGCCGTAGACGAAGAAATGACGGCGATGCGCTGTGGCAAACAGGGCATTGCCAGTTCCTTATTGAGAGTAAGCACACCATCTTCTTCGAGTTGATTCAGTATCTCCCTGCGCCGGCGTGCCATATCTCCCAGCGTGTAAGTGGGGTCGATATCCTGCACCGTAAGGCTGAAGCCATAGAGTTCATGGAAGTTGACAGAGACTTGTACCAGGACTTTGATGCCGGAGACAAATGCCTGCCCCGTAGCTTCCTCAAAATAAGGTTTCAGCAGGCGGAACACATTCGACCAGATGGTGCCCCGCGCCTTAGCAATCAGATTATTGCTGCGAGGATCTTTCTGCACAAACTCCAGATAGCAATGCCCCGTGCTGTTGGTGCGCACGTCACTCAGCTCTGCCTGTACCCAAAATTCATCAGGCAGGCATTGCTCGATGCTGCGACGCACCAATGCATTGAGGTCATATAGTGATAAAGCATCCATAATCTTAACCCCTCGTCCCCCTAAAGGGGGCGGAGAATAGTCTGAATATAAAGTTGTACATTATTGCAAGTCGGAGTTTCCTCCTCCCCCTTCAGGGGGACGGGGGGTATTATATGCCTTCCACATATCGGGAACGCCATATCCATAGATATTGTCGGGAAACGCAGCACGGTCACCCGATTGGCGAACCAGTTCCACCACCTCTTTCGCCGTCAGCTTCGGACAAGCCTGCCACAAGCAAGCCACCATGCCGCATAGGATGGGCGAAGAGAAAGATGTTCCGTTTGCCTTTCCTTGAATGCCATCCGTGCGCATCACATCAGCCCCCAGACCAACGGCAACCACATCCGGCTTTACCCGGCCATCCGCCGTATTGCCGATAGAAGAGAAAGGCGCCAATACTGCGTTTTTATCAACCGCCCCTACCGTCAGCACATTCTCGGCATCTCCCGGAGGAGTAACCTTCTTCCAGGAGTTCGCACCCGAGTTGCCCGCACTGCACACCAGCACCATGCCCTTGTCGGCAATGCGCGATGCCTGACGGGACATCAAGGCATGACGCCCATCCAACTCACGATATTTATAGTTCTTGGATTTATCATCAAAAGTATAATATCCCAACGAAGTATTGAGCACATCCACACCCACGCTGTCGGCAAACTCTACCGCAGCCGCCCAGTAATCCTGCTCTACCAGGTGCTCGGAATATTCGTCTTCGCTGCGAAGCAACCAGAAAGAAGCCTCGGGTGCCGTACCGGTCATGATGTCAGGCTGATTCATCCCTATACAAGAGAGCACCATCATGCCGTGGCTGCTTTCTGCAAAGATATCCCCCTTCGGATTCACAAAGTCTTTTGTACCCAACACACGAATATTCTTCATCGCAGTAATCCTGTCTGCATTATGAAAGCCGGCATCGATGATGGCAATCGTCATCCCCTGCCCCTTGAAGCCTTCCTGATGCAACTTATCACCGTTGCTCATCCGTATCTGGCTGATAGCAAGTCCATAAATGCTGTCAGGGTGCACGGTCGGCTTATTCTCCACAGAATCGCGCCGGGTCGACATCGTCGGCTTGTCTCCACCGGGAGCTATCCACACCTTTTCCGTGGCACGGACAAAAGGCAATGCCGCAATGCGGTCTATCAGCGTGGAGTCATTGCAGGAAACCGTAACGAAGTTTTCCCACTTCCCCGCAACTACGATATTTACCCCCTGCTTGCGTATCTCGTCTATATATTTGCGGCATACCGGCAGGTCGGTAGAATCTATCGGC
>JAUUPT010000052.1 GCA_030843315.1 Bacteroidaceae bacterium
ACATGATTCCTATAATCATTATACATGATTCCTACAATCATCATACATGATTCCTGTCTCAGTGTAGGGAAGAAGGTAGCTCACCCGTACAACGAGTGCCCTTCATCCCCGGCAAGTGCTATGCTATTGAATTATGAGAACAAGGCGGGAGGTGCACGCAGGGAAAGGTTCCGTACCACTTGTCCCTTTACCGTCGGAGTAGCCGGCTCTGCTTGGAGCACAAACAACAATGGACGCAGCGGATGGCGGTCTTCACAAGCCACCACCTCGGGAGAAGAAAATGCGGATAAATGCCCTATGACAACAAGGGCGGTTTTAGAGTGAGAATGTGTTCCGTGAAAGGGGTGCGAGTGAGTTATCAGCACCCCGTTTATGTAGTGGACGTGAGTAAAGGCAGTAATGCTCACCTGATACATTACGAAAAGTACCAGTAAGCTCAAGGCGCCTATAATTTTTGTTCTTTGTTTCACGTCCGAGTATCTATGTTATAAATCTGAATTACAAAATAGTGAATCAGTCTTTAGCTTTGCCAAACAGGAAGTCGTAATCGCGCTTGGCCGCAGGAGTAACCCATTCTTCGGGGACGAACTTCCACTGGTTCAACGCACGCGGTTCTATCACCTTCTTCTGTTCGATATACTGCATCAGATAGTAACGCAAATCTTTATCGGTAGAAGTAATAATGCGCTCCTTCAATTCATCCTGGGAAATGCCGGAGCCCTTCGTCAGCAACTCGCCTCCGCCATTGCCGCGATAGGAGTTCACCGCTACCGTATAGATCTTATCCATACGGAAAGGACTACCGTCTGCCATGCTAAGAATGGTCACTTTCTCGCCATCCGGCTTCGTGACGTCTACCGTATAGATGATGCCTGCCGCAGAATCGAAGTTGAAACTGAAGTTCTTGAATGATGCCCTGTCCTCGGCACCGTTGCGACGCCGCTCACGCAACAGCAACAGATGGTCGTCCGGAGACTGCATCCGGTTGGTCCACAAGTCATACGACATTTCCAGCGCACCCCGTATCTCTTCCCCGGAAAGGCGCATGGTATAAAGCATATTTTCATACTTATACAGATTGAACATATCGTTCACAAAGATATCTCCTTGGCGGATCTCCGTATCATAAGACAGAGGAGCCGACAGGGATATCTCCGCCCCGGTAATCTCCAGTTGCAACGTATGGATGAGGTCGATAAAGGCAGAAGGACCGAAATAGGCAGGGCGCGTAGAAATTGTCTCGGTGAACAAGCCTATCTTCTTGGAAACAAAACTCTGAACAGCATCATATTGTGGAGCAAAGCGCTGCATAAACTCTTCACTGACACCATAATCCTTTGTCTCGGACAATGTACCGCTCACTTTCTTGTCCACCACTTTGCCATCACGCAGTTTCAGAGTAACATCCACATCGCTCACCACGATGCCATTGCTGGCCGGGTCGATAACCAATACCGAATCGCCGGCAACGTTTACTACCTTCTTGCACTCGCGGGCATGGTCGTGCCCCATCAGCACGATATCAAATCCCGGCACATTGCGTGCCACGTCTGCCGAAGCATTCTCGCGATATTTGCCGCCCATCAGTTGGGCATCTTGCCCGGCATGGAACATACCGATAACCACGTCCGGATTTTCCTTCTCGCGGATAATTTTCATCCACTTGCGAGCTGTTTCTTCCATGTCATCGAAACGCAGCCCTTTCCATAAGTTCTCTGAAAGCCACACCGGGATGGCAGGAGTTATCATGCCCAGTACTACCACTTTCACCCCGCCGCGTTCCAGCACCTCATAAGGCTTGAAGTGAGTTTTTCCGGTAGCAGTTTCTATGATATTGGCGCCTAATATGGGGAACCGGCAGTCGGATGACCAACGGTCGAAAACGGCATTACCGGTTTCCACGTCATGGTTTCCCATGTTTCCGGCATTATAGCCCATGAAATTCATCATTTCTGCAGCCAGGTGGGGAGAAACGGTATCGATATAGTTATAATAGTAAACGGTGGGTTGTCCTTGCAGGATATCGCCGTTATCCAGCAGAATCAGATTGTCTTTATATACCTCGCGTTCCTTTTGCACCAGGGCATATACACGCGCCAGGCTTCCTGTAGCTTCGTGCTGGTGGATAAAGTCGTAAGGATAGTAATTTCCGTGTATATCACTTGTTTCTATTATTTTAAGTCTTACTTCGCGTTCCTGCGCAGGTAGCAAACTTATCTGGACAAATATCCAAATAAAAATACAACTCCATTTCTTCATATAACTTCTCTATTTCTTATCTACATCTAAGTTCAAAGGATGAGTGAACACAAATCGCGCTCCATCGATATACGACGGATCTATCCAAATATCTCCACCCCACTTTTCTACCGTCAACTTACAGATGGACAATCCCAGTCCGGTTCCTTGCACGTATTCGTTCAGCTTCTCAAAGCGCTCGAATACTTGCTTCTGCTTATCCAGTGGAATGCCGCAGCCGGTATCCGACACTGAAAAGACAGCAACTTTCTTCGTTTCATCAATATCCAGTTTTAAAGTGATTGTGCCCTCTTTAGTAAACTTGTCTGCATTGGAAAGCAGATTTATAACGACTTGTTGCAAGCGCTGTATGTCGATTCTCATCTCAAACATCTCGCGGTCGCACTCAAACAGAAACTGATTGCCCGATTTGCGTGCCTGGGCTACCGAAGCCACCACTTGCTGACACACCTGCACAACATCGCACTTCTCCAGCGAGAAGGTCACACGGTCTGCCTCCAGACGCGATACATCCAATATATCATTGATCAAGCGGAGCAGTAAATCCGAGTTTGTTTTGATGATTTCAAAGAAGCCGCGCTGTTCTTCTATCGAAGTGACCCCCGACGACAATACGTCCGAAAAGCCCACAATCGCATTCAACGGCGTACGGATTTCGTGACTCATATTGGCAAGGAATGCACTCTTCAGACGACTGGATTCCTCCGCCCGGTCTTTAGCTTCGCGCAGCGCACCTTCGGATACTTCCAATTCGTCCTTCAGTTTCTTCGTATGGTAGTAGAAATAAAGCGACACGAACAAACCTATCAGCAGTACCAGCAAGAAAGCAAATACAAACCATATCTGGTACTTATATTGTTCGTAGAAAGACGGAGTGATATTGAGCAACTTTACCGGTTCGGGAATGCCGGATATATCCAACTTCTTTTCTTTTACAAGTTTTCCATCCAGTATGGTTTCATTGGGAATCACTTCCATTTTCTCTTCATCCTCCGGTTCAAGCAACAAATGGAAAGCTTGCCTTGCCATCTCTTTACCCAACGGACGATAAGCAGGAACAATTCCGCCCACTGCCCAGTAGCCCAGACCGACGGAACTCAAAGAGAAAGTCGGCAATGTGGGAGCAGCTTCCATCATGGCATACGTTGCATTCCGCATAAAGTAACCGTCGTTCATGTCTACACGCCATGTTCCCATCAGCAGGGCTGTGTTCTCAGGCAATTCGTGCAGTTTATCGCTGATAGTATAGATTGTATTTACACGACCGTCCAGCAGAATCAGGTTCAGTTCGGGAAACTTCTCCATCTCTTTCACCACATAGGCTTGCATGGAAACGCCTCCGTAGCTATTGTCCGATACAAAAGCAATATTCTTGGTATTGGGATACAATGTCTTTATCAGATTGATATTGCCAACAACATCATACTCGTATACGAAACCGGTCTTAATAGGCGAATCGGGGAAGTCGGTAAAGAAATCCACCGACTTGGGCATCCATGTTTTGAGGTCGACAGTACTATCCGGCAGCAATATGGCATTCCGGCTGGCCAATGCAGTTAGTGTGGGAGTATTGCCACGCACAGACTCTTCCAAAGACAGATAGGCTGCCCATGCTTCCTGTCCGATAAGAACAATCAAAGCCGGACTTTTACTACCTTGATATTTTGCCAGCAAATCTTTCATCTTTTGCGTCCACAGCGGAGATTCCGAGAAACTTTTGCAGTTCATATTCTCCAACGCAATCGTATTTCTTCCGCCCAAACGCTGGAACTCTTCCATAAAGTCAGAGATATTACCCGAAGTCTGACGGGCATCCGGATTGTAGGAACTGATTAGCAATACAGGGTGGGAATCTCCCGTTTCAGAGGAAATAGGCAAGAGGTGGCAAAAAAGTACCACTAAACATGGGAGTATTCTATATGATATTTTTCTCAATAGATTCATTCAGTAGCTCTCTAATGGTGGCAAAGATACAGAAAACTTGGAAGTTATAGAAGAAAAAGGATAGTTAATTTAAAAAAGATGGCGGCTACAGATCTTCCATGCTTAACATTTTTATTTCAATCATAATCGAATAACGAATAAGCAGGGAGATTGCAGAGAATATGACGTTTATTTTTCGTACTTTTGGCGCAAAATCAAGAGACGCAAATGATACAGAACTTTCATCGAATGATATCCGACACTCTCGGCATATCAGAAAAACAAATCAACCAGACTCTCGGATTACTGAATGACGGGGCAACCATCCCCTTCATCAGCCGCTACCGCAAGGAAATGACAGGAGGCCTGGACGAAGTACAAATCGAGGCCATCCAAACCCAATATGAGAAGCTGAATGAAACGGCCAAACGGAAAGAAACCATTCTCAGCACGATTCAAGAGCAAGGAAAACTAACATCGGAGCTCCAAAAGCGTATTGAAGAAACTTGGGACAACACCATATTGGAAGATATATACCTGCCCTACAAGCCCAAGCGCAAAACGCGTGCGGAAGCTGCCCGGCAGAAGGGACTTGAGCCACTGGCCACCCTGCTGATGCTGCAACGGGAACCTCATCCCAAGGACCGAGCTGCCGACTACGTAAAAGGCGACGTGAAGGACGTGGAAGATGCCCTGAAAGGTGCCCGCGACATCCTTGCCGAACACGTGAGCGAAGACGAACGGGCAAGAAACACCGTGCGCAGTTCCTTTGCCCGCCAAGGCGTATTGACGGCCAAAGTGGTGAAAGGCAAGGAAGAAGAAGCTGCCAAATACCGCGACTACTTCGATTGCTCCGAACCGCTGAAACGATGCAGTTCCCATCGCCTGCTCGCCATTCGCCGTGCAGAGGCTGAAGGATTATTGAAAGTAAGTATCAGCCCGAACGACGAGGAATGCGTGGAACGGCTGGAACGCCAGTTTGTACGCAGCAACAACGCATGCGGGCAGCAAGTGGCGGAAGCGGTACAGGAGGCTTACAAGCGTTTACTGAAACCCTCTATCGAAACAGAATTTGCCGCACAGAGCAAAGAGCGTGCCGATGAAGAGGCCATCAAGGTGTTTGCAGAGAACCTCCGGCAGTTGCTGCTGGCTTCGCCTTTGGGACAGAAGCGTGTGATGGGAATAGACCCGGGGTTCCGCACGGGCTGTAAAGTAGTGTGTCTGGATGCGCAGGGCAACCTGCTGCATAACGAAAACATCTATCCGCATCCGCCGGTAAACAAGCCGAAAGAAGCATTCGCCAAACTACAGAAGATGATAGAGTCTTATAAGATTGACGCCGTAGCCATCGGTAACGGAACTGCCAGCCGGGAAACGGAAGACTTCTTGAAACGACAGGTATTCAACCGCGAAATACAAGTATTCGTTGTCAGCGAGCAGGGAGCATCCATCTACTCGGCATCCAAGATTGCCCGTGATGAGTTCCCGGAATACGACGTCACCGTGCGTGGTGCAGTGTCCATAGGACGACGCCTGATGGACCCGTTGGCGGAGTTGGTGAAGATTGATCCGAAGTCTATCGGTGTGGGACAATACCAGCACGATGTAGACCAAACGAAACTGAAGAAATCATTGGATCAGACCGTGGAGAACTGTGTGAACCTGGTCGGCGTCAATCTGAATACAGCAAGCAGCCATCTGCTGACTTATATCTCCGGATTAGGCCCTCAACTGGCACAAAACATTGTAAACTACCGTGCCGAAAACGGTGCATTCGCCTCCCGCAAGGAGTTGATGAAAGTTCCGCGCATGGGTGCCAAGGCTTTTGAACAATGTGCCGGCTTCCTGCGTATTCCGCAAGCCAGAAACCCGTTGGACAATACCGCCGTGCATCCCGAAAGTTATTGTATCGTAGAACAGATGGCCAAAGACCTGGGATGCAGCGTAGCCGAGCTGATAGCCGGTAAAGAGTTGCGACTGAAGATTAATCCGGAACGCTACCTCTCTCCCACCGTAGGTATGCCGACTTTGAAAGATATTCTGCAAGAACTGGACAAGCCCGGACGCGACCCGCGCGGGCCAATCAAGCTATTCGAATTCGACAAGAACGTGCGCACCATCAACGACTTGCGCACAGGCATGGAACTACCCGGCATAGTAGGAAACATCACGAACTTCGGTGCATTTGTTGATATCGGTATCAAAGAGAACGGTCTGATACACCTCTCCCAGCTTGCCGAAAGATATGTATCAGACCCTAATGAGGTGGTTTCCATTCATCAGCATGTACGCGTAAAGGTGCTCAGCATAGATACTGACCGTAAAAGAATACAACTGACGATGGTAGGTGTACCGCAAGAAGGCATTTAAGCCTTCTTGTTCTTCTTGCGTTCATAATAACCGATGATAAGCGCCGTGCCTGCTATCATCAAAATGGTACAAAGGATGGAACCTTCGAAGCCGAAGGTTCCTCCGTTTATCAGATTCTTTTCGGGCAAGTGGAGCGTAATCAGACTATCGGAAAACCGGTTGCCACTGACCTCATACCCCAATACCGGTCCTTGCAGCCAGTTCCAGAACCAATGCAACGCAATGGGGAAACAGAGATTGCGCGTATATATATAAGAAGCTCCCAGCAGCACTCCTGCCAGCAGGATATTGAGGAACGGAACAAATGCAAAGTTCGGATTGAAGAAATGCATCAGCGAGAAGATAGCCGAGGATATCAGCAGTGCCCAGAATTTATTCACTCCACCATCCAGCATCCGCCCCAGGATGAAGCCGCGCACCATCAGTTCTTCCGTAATGCCCACCAAGAGGAAAAACATAAGAGACATCAGCAAGGAAGAAGGTTGAAACGAAACACCCGTCACTGCCACAACTCCCAACAAAAGAGAAAGCCCGAAACCAACGGCATAGAGGACGGCAGCGAACAAGGCTCCGCCGAACAAATCTTTCCACCGCCCCTGCAGAGATAGTCCTAAACTCGTAAGAGGCCGTTTACGACGGCTCAACAGAATCCATGCGGCAAGGAACGTAGCAACCAGCAGCAGCGTTTCCTGCAATATAGACAATGGCACATTGCCACCCATCGCATCCTCGTCCATCCCCTTGATAAGGAGTGAGAAAGGCATAGTAATAAAGACTGTAATAACTCCCAAAAGCACAATGAACAACACAACATCGAGCACCGTCAACCACAAACGTTTCGATTTGGATACCACGACAGCATCTTCATTTATCATCTCTTCCATTTTATTTCCCATATAGATTAATATCCGACAAAAATAATAATAAAAAGAAAAAACTTCATTCGTTCTTGGCAGTTTCTTCCTATATTTGAAAAATCAACCAATCTGAGACCAAAGCATGAAACTAAGAAGAATACTATTAATAGCTGCCGGCTTGGGGCTGATGCTGAACGCTTCGGCACAAAAAGCAAGGACGTGCTATGTAGCCAAACCAGGTACACTGGTCGAATTGCTGACCGAAGCAGAGGCGAATGAAATCACACAACTAACCTTGCAAGGCAAGCTGAATGCCATCGACTTCCGCCACCTGAGGGATGAGTTCAAAAACCTGCAATTACTGGATATATCCAATGCTTCCATCAGTACATACGCCGGCAAGAGCGGCACGTATCCCAACCGCTTCTATATCTATCCGGCAAATTGCATCCCTGCGTATGCCTTCTGCAAACAAGTAAACGACAGCACTTTCATAGGAAAAGAATCGCTGACCCGAATCATTCTTTCCGACAAGACCAAGAACATTGAAGACGCTGCCTTCAAGGGTTGTAAAAACCTGCATATATGCCAGATACGAAAAAAGAGTGCCCCAAATCTGATGGCCGATGCATTGGCGGACAGTATCACCGCCATCTTCATTCCACCAGGCAGCAGCGATGCTTACCGGGGTAAGAAAAAATGGGAAACATTCGCTTTCATCGAAGGAGAGCCATTGACAGTGAGCGTACAGATAGGCAAAATGGGAAGCCTCGCCAGCGAACTGCTGAGAAACGGATTGCAACCCAAAGATGTGAACTTCCTGACCATAGAAGGCAAGACAGACGAAGCAGACTTCACACTGATACGCGACTATATGCCCAATCTGGTTTCCATCGATCTGTCGAAAAGTAACGCCACAGCCATCCCCGACTATACCTTCACGCAAAAGAAGTATCTGCTGAATGTGATTCTCCCCCACGATCTGAAAAGCATCGGTCAGCGTGCCTTCAGTGGTTGCGGACGCTTATGCGGAACATTGGAACTGCCTTCTGGCGTAACAGCTATTGAATACGGGGCATTTATGGGATGCGACAACCTGCGCCATGTAGTAGCTACGGGGAATAAGATTACAACACTGGGAGATAACCTGTTCGGAGAGGGCGAAGGAAAATTGATTTATAAGCAATAATTATGCTCTTGAAATAAAAAAATATCCTCTTACCATAATCTGATTAGGTAAGAGGATATTTTTTTATATAGTTATGTTTTTACTTTCCGTACATACGCGCCTTCAGTTCCTTGATATGATCTGAAGTAATGTACTCATCATATTCCATCATCTTGTCGATGATACCATTCGGAGTCAATTCAATGATGCGGTTGGCAACAGTCTGAATAAACTCATGGTCATGGGATGAGAAGAGGATATTACCTTTATAGGTCTTCAGGTTATTGTTGAATGCCTGGATAGATTCCAAATCGAGGTGATTGGTCGGTGTATCCAAGATCAAGCAGTTGGCATTGCGAAGCTGCATACGGGCAATCATACAACGCATTTTCTCACCTCCCGACAATACACTTGCCTTTTTCAGCACTTCCTCACCGGAGAAAAGCATACGACCAAGGAAACTCTTCATATATACTTCGTTGCCCTCACCAAACTGGCCCAGCCAATCCACCAGGTTCAAGTCCGTATTAAAGAATTCGGTATTGTCCACCGGCAGATAGGCAGTAGTGATGGTAACGCCCCAACTGAATGTTCCGGCATCCGGCTTCATATTATCATTGATGATTTCGAACAAAGCAGTCATGGCACGCGGATCATGAGAAAGGAATACCACCTTGTCACCTTTTTCTATGTTGAAGTTGACATCGCGGAACAGTACAGTACCGTCATCCAAAGTCTTGGTCAAGCCCGATACTTCCAATATCTGATTGCCCGGTTCGCGTTCGGGCGTAAAGATGATGCCCGGATATTTGCGTGAAGAAGGTTTGATTTCTTCTACATTCAGTTTCTCCAGCATCTTCTTGCGACTGGTAGTCTGCTTGCTCTTTGCCACGTTGGCACTGAAACGGCGGATAAACTCTTCCAGCTCTTTCTTCTTCTCCTCAGCCTTGGCCTTCTGGTTCTGCTGCTGACGGAGTGCCAACTGGCTGGACTCATACCAGAAGCTATAGTTACCGGCAAACTGATTGATCTTTCCGTAATCGATATCTACCGTATGTGTACAAACAGAATCGAGGAAGTGGCGGTCGTGACTCACAACCAATACCGTATGTTCAAAGTTAGAAAGATATTCTTCCAACCACATCACAGTGTCCATATCCAAGTCATTGGTAGGCTCATCCAGCAACAAGTTATCAGGGTTGCCATAAAGAGCCTGTGCCAGCATGACGCGCACCTTTTCTTTATTATTCAACTCGCCCATCAGTTGGTAGTGCTTATCTTCCTTGATGCCCAGTCCGCTCAACAAAGCAGCAGCATCGCTTTCGGCATTCCATCCGTCCAACTCGGCAAACTTCTCTTCCAGTTCAGAAACTTTCAGTCCGTCTTCATCGGTGAAGTCCTCTTTGGCATACAACTCTTCGCGCTGTTTCATAATATCCCACAACACGGTATGCCCCATCATTACGGTATCCATAACCGTATAGGCATCCCACTTGAAGTGGTCCTGACTTAAAACGGAAAGACGCTCGCCCGGTCCTAACATAATGGAGCCCGTCGTAGGGTCCAGTTCACCGGAGATAGCTTTCAGGAAAGTAGATTTTCCGGCACCATTGGCACCGATAATACCGTAACAATTACCACTTGTAAACTTCAGGTTTACATCATTAAACAATACTCTTTTACCAAACTGTACCGAAACATTGGAAACTGTAATCATTCTTTTTTCAATTAACTTTATTCTATTGCGCTGCAAAGATAGGCATTTTTCTATGAATAGACACATAGAAGCGCTGTCAATCTGGCATAAAAGTATTACCTTTGCAGCGTTTTTAGCAAAAGCCGCCAATTTGGCAAAGTTTTTGCTGGGACACTTCATATAAACTTAAACCCTTAACAGCAATGAAAGCAAAATCATTTTACAAGAATAATAAGCATAACAATATGAATCCGAAAGAAAAAGAAAACAACCAGGAAGAAGAGCTGAAAAATCAGACCGCTCCCAACGAATGTGACGAAGAAGTTACAGAACAAGAGGCTTCCCAGGAAAACGAAGCCCCTTTGACCGAAGAAGAAAAACTGGCACAAGAGTTGGAGAAAGCCAACGAACAGATTGAAGAGCAGAAAGACAAATATCTGCGCTTGTCTGCCGAGTTTGACAATTATCGCAAACGTACCATGAAGGAGAAAGCCGAGCTCATCCTCAATGGTGGCGAAAAGAGTATCAGCAGCATCCTCCCCATCGTGGATGACTTTGAGCGCGCCCTCAAGAATATGGAAACAGCTACCGACGTAGCTGCCGTAAAGGAGGGTGTAGAACTAATCTACAACAAGTTCATGGCCGTATTGGGACAGAACGGAGTAAAAGTGATTGAAACCAAAGATCAACCGCTTGACACAGACTATCACGAAGCCATTGCCGTGATTCCGGCACCTGATGAAGCACTGAAAGGCAAAATTCTGGACTGCGTACAAACCGGTTACACACTAAACGACAAAGTGATCCGTCATGCCAAAGTGGTAGTCGGAGAATAACATAAAACTGTATGGAAAAAAGAGATTACTACGAAGTATTAGAGGTTGAAAAGACAGCAACGCTGGAAGAAATAAAGAAAGCCTATCGCAAAAAGGCCATCCAATATCACCCGGACAAAAACCCGGGCGACAAAGTAGCCGAAGAGAAATTCAAAGAAGCGGCAGAGGCATACGACGTACTAAGCAATCAGGATAAGCGTGCCCGTTACGACCAATTCGGCCATGCCGGACTGGGTGGCGCTGCCGGCAACGGAGGACCGTTCGGTGGTTTCAGTGGTGGTATGTCTATGGACGACATCTTCTCCATGTTTGGTGATATCTTTGGCGGGCACAGCGGAGGCTTCAGCGGTTTCGGCGGCTTCGGTGGAGGTGGCGGCACACAACAGCGTCGCTATCGCGGTTCGGACTTACGCGTCAAGGTGAAGCTGAACCTGAAAGAAATCTCTACCGGTGTAGAAAAGAAGTTCAAACTGAAGAAATACGTTCCGTGTACTCACTGTCACGGCACAGGTGCCGAGGGCGACAGCGGTGCAGAAACTTGTTCAACCTGTAAGGGTAGCGGTACGGTGATCCGTAACCAGCAGACCATCTTGGGCACCATGCAGACGCGTGCCACTTGTCCTACTTGTAATGGTGAAGGCAAAATCATTAAGAACAAGTGTAAGGAGTGTGCCGGCGAAGGCATCGTCTACGGAGAAGAAGTAGTTACCGTAAATATACCGAAAGGCGTTGCAGAAGGCATGCAGCTCTCTATGGGTGGAAAAGGTAATGCCGGCAAGCACAATGGTGTGCCGGGCGACCTGCTGATTCTCGTAGAAGAAGAACCGGATAAAGAACTGATCCGCGACGAAAACGACTTGATCTATAACCTGCTCCTCAGTTTCCCGGCAGCAGCCTTGGGTGGTTCGGTAGAAATTCCGACCATAGATGGCAAGGTGAAGGTGAAGATTGATTCGGGTACACAACCGGGCAAGGTACTCCGTCTGCGCGGCAAAGGCTTGCCAAGCGTAAACGGATACGGAACAGGAGACTTGCTGGTAAATATCAGTGTATACGTGCCTGAAAGCTTGAACAAGGACGAAAAGAAAGCTTTGGAAAAGATGGAAGATTCGGAAAACTTTAAACCGAATACATCAATTAAGGAGAAAATATTCAAGAAGTTCAAGAGTCTCTTCGATTAAACGTATCAATTCCTTTTATAAAAATCAAGGAGCAGTTGGGGAAATATTTTTCTCCAGTTGGGAAAAAATATTCAGGAGTTTTTCAAACAAAAAGAAAGAAAGAGGTTATGTCGGAACGGCATAACCTCTTCTTGTATCTTTTGACGTTAGGAATAGATATTCCCCTGCACCAACTCGGCAAACAAGTCGGCATACTTGTCAGCCACAGCGGTGGCAAAACGGCATCCCTTCTCGGCAGTGGAAAGTTGAGGATTTCCAATGCCGGTATCTTCGCTCACCTTCTGCCAGTTACGGGGAATCCATGCCACTTTTTCGCGCAAAGATTTCGAGGCAAAGGATTTATAGTGACCTTCTCCCGCTTCATCAAGACATACCAGTTCAGGGTGGTAGTACATCATGACAGAAGTTTCCAATTCGTCGGCATGATCACCCGGAGCATCAAAATATTCTTTGGCAGGAAGCACGGCAAACCAGTCACTGACGGCAATCAGAAAGTCGGGATAATCTACTGATAAATCACGAATCATGTTTTTAAAGTTGTTGCCTCCATGACCGTTGACAATAACCATCCGATGAATACCTTGAACATGAAGGGAAGCTACAATATCAGTTAATATTGCTTTCTGAGTTTCATAACGCGTATGCACACAAAAGCTTAACTCACGTTGCCCCGGATTTTGAGAACCCATCGTCACTGCCGGCATCACCATACAACGCACACCATAACGTTCCCAAACACGTACGGCAGCATCTACTGCCACGTCATGAGACAGTATGCAATCCGTGAGGTAAGGCAGATGCAAATTATGAGGTTCCGTAGCCCCCCAAGGCAACACTGCTAAATCATATTTCAAGTCTTTCACCTTTCCATAGCAGGAAACGGTAAGGTCTATTTCTGTTCTTTCCATTGTTCGTTTATCGGATATCAGTACCTGAAGCGTTTAAACCTGGGCCTCCTCCGGCTGTGTAACCACGGCTTTCACCTGTTTTCCACGGAGAGATCCAGAAGGCATACAAGTCACCATCGGTCAGATAGAATTTAAGACGGATATTCTTTCCCGACAGTGCAGACAAGTCTTTCATGTTCTTCCAAGTAACCATTTGCCTGGTACTGTTCTGCTTCTTCAATACAACAGATTCTTTTTTAGTAAATCCCGGTATAGGATTGCCTGTTTCGTCCAGAACTTCAACAGCTAAAGCGGATTTTTTATTCCGTACGTCGACGTTAACAAAAAGATATTTCCCGTCGAAAGACAGTTGCTCTGTCGTCAAAAAGCCCTCCTGCTTTCCTGCCTGCATAGATACAAAACCATCACGCCGGAGAGTAGCAAGTCCCGTAGAGGTATGACTATCCCACATTATCTTACTCAAGCGGCGACCGCTGGAATAAAAATAGAGAGAATCGCCTACAATCAGGGGAACACCGTTAATGGACTGCATATTTCCCCAGTTCCAAGCGCCTTCGGATTCGTTGACATTCATAAAAGGTTGATGCGTGGGACGGGAAAAGTGAAAACCGTCACGGCTATACCCCAAAGACACCACGTTGCGCTTCTGTATGCCGTCGCGTTCGCAAACGCGGTTCTCCGGTCCTGCCCATGCTGCATAGAGTCCCAGCATGATGCTTTCGTAGGGAATGGCATCGAAGTTGTAAATGCCCGGTTCTACTTCCGGATACTTCTCATGCCGGAGTTCCTTCTCATCCGGTGTAAACCAAAAAATGATATTCTTGTCATCGGCATCCTTGCGCGTGCGATGTGCCAGGCTAACCAGCATTTCCGGATCGCTATTCTCAATATAATAACGGGAACGGCTTGACACCGGAGTACCTGCACGCATACTCAACGCCCATTTCTTGGTGAAAGGATTATAGAAAGCGGTAGTGCGATCACCCTGGTCACCGGACTGGGCCACACCTCTACTCCAATGAATACCGTCTGCTGAATACTTCAAAACAACTTGCCAACGGCGATCTTCAGGACGACGTTCAATGTTGAAGAACTTCCAGCGCTTGGCAGGATCTTTTTCTTCACGATCCAACCATACGGTAGATGCATCACGATTGCAGGTATCTACAATATTAGTGCCCGGAACAATATCCTGATTTACCTTCTTCCACAGTTTTCCATCTTCCGACTCGGCGTAGCAGGTATAGAACGTCTGCTTGTCTTCCTTATGAATGGTGCCGGCACCGGCAAGATACCACATTTTGTACTTTCCGTCTTTATCATCGTACCAGATGCCGTCGCTGAACGGAGCGGCATACAAAGCCCCCTCGATTGTTTTTTCCCATTCTTTGTCCGGTTCCAGTATAGGGTTGCCGGCATAGAAGTTGGGAGTATGATACACACTCTTCAAGTTTGTTTCTTGAATCAGGAAGCTATCTACAAACAGCTGACGACCTGTATTCACAGGAATTACAGCGGGCTTATTTTCCAAATAAGGTACCGGCATTTCCATGCGGACAGTAGGCACCGGACGACGGGGTGGCCACTGATCGGGGAGCGTGATACCATTGTGCAAGGTTTGTGCAAACATCAATGAAGTTATCCCCAGCATAAACAGGCTTACTAAAATCTTTCGCATAATTGTTATTGTATTAAATAAATTGAGTAAATGGAAGAGGAGCGGAGTCCTCTTCCTTAAGCTATATTAGTTCCACCCCGGATTATTCTCCGTAATATATGGATTTCCTTCCACTTCATCAACCGGAATAGGCATCCATTCGTCACGCCCTTTCTGGAATCCTAAATAGGCGGAAATATTATACTGCTTGAAGTTAGGATCGGAAGCATCCAGTTCGGCAAAGCGTTCTGCCACTTTTCCCCAACGGAGAAGGTCGTAGAAGCGATGTCCTTCCTGGGTAAGTTCCAAAATACGCTCATTCTCTATGACCTTCATGTCGACAGAAGACAAAGCGGGCATATTCACACTGGGCCGTGCACGCACCTCGTTAACAGCTTGCAGCGGTGTCAGCTTACCCTGCTTACCACCGGAAATAACCGACTCGGCATACATCAACAATACATCGGCATAGCGAATATAAGTGTAATTCAAGCCATTGGCACGCAGGTTGCCAATCCACATATTATTACCCGGATTCTTAGAAGGAAGCGTCCAGTCGAGATTCTTGCGGCAAGCCGACTTGTATTTTCCGGCTTGAGCACTGACGATGCCAAAACCTTTAGTTACAACTCCATCCTTTTCCGCATAATAATATTCATTAAATGGTTTCCCATCGAAGACAAGCACCTTATCACCCTCTTTTGCATTGATTTCAGGGGCTGTATCATCGAATATCAAAGTACCGAACATACGTGAATCGGTCTTTCCGTTAGCATCCTTAGAAGCTACAAAAGTATCGTATACCCATTGGTGGATGACGTGAGCGTTATTAGAGACTAATGAAGGAGGCTGATTTCCACGAGGATCTCTCCATACGCCACTATCCGTCAGCCCCGGATTGAAACCTGTATTGACGGCATCACCCACAAATTGGAATTCAAGAATGGACTCATCGTTGTTTTCGGTAGCTACCTTGAAATTATCATTATAGTCAGCCATCAACTTATAATCTCCGTGTTCACCTCTAATAATTTCATCAAAGCATTCGGCAGCTTCATTATAATAGGTGACCGATGAATTACCATAATACTTCTCTATTCCACTGCGATACAGATAGGCCTTACCCAGCAAAGCTGTAGCCGAAGCACTCGTAACGCGTCCCAGGTTATCGCCTTTCCAGAAACCTTTCTTAGGCAGCAATTCTTTTGCTTTCTTCAAATCGGAGATAATGAAATCCCATGTAGCCTCCGGAGCCGACTGCGGTTTGTAATCCTTGGAAGACTTCGGGAAGTTCTCCATCAAAGGAATGTTACGGAAGTTCAGGAACAAGAACCAATGAGAGAAAGCTCGCAAGAAATAGGCTTCACCCAAGTAAGCGTTCTTCAGTTCTACGTTAGAGAACTCTACGTCGGGAATAACCTCAATCATCTGGCAAGCCTGAGAAGCTGCCGTATAGAACAACTGATAGGGCTGAACGATGGTGTACCAGGAAGAAGTCAACGAAGCACAGTATTGTCCCGGCACTCCGTAGTCGGTACGATCACTGCTCTCGTCACCACGGTTGGCCATGAGGCGGGTGGCAGAAACGCCCATAGAACGGGGGGTAGTCACGTAGGAATAGATTCCCATCACACCTTTATTGATATTCTCGGGTGTACTGTAGAAAGAGCTCACGTCTTGTTGGTTCGGATTGACGGCAAGTTCGTCAAAGATATCATTGCAAGAGCTTAATGACAAACCTACTATTGCCAATGCCGACATTACTATTTTACTATATTTTTTCATCGTCGTAACATTTTAGAAAGTTAAATTGAAACCGAAATTATAAGTTCTCGCATTTATTGAAGGGGCCTCTTTCTCAAGTCCATCCGTACCTCTATCAAACAAAGTGTTACTGCTTATTTCAGGATCATACAGAGAATAGCCTGTTATAGTAAACAGATTTTGAACACCGGCAAACAAACGGGCAGACTCTATGAAACCCGTTTTCTGCAAAAGCTTCTTACTGAATGTATAGCCAATCTGCAAATTTTTACAGCGGAAATAAGATCCATCTTCTACATAAAAGCTACTCGGCAAGGAGTTACCGCCATTATAGTTGTCAGTCTTGGCAATAGGCAGAGGTGCTTTTGTATTGGAAGGAGTCCACGAATTCAGGGCATCTACAACATTATTGGTTTCGGGATTAAAGTAGAACTGATACTTGGCTGCTGCAAAGATGTCATTGCCTTGTGTTCCTTGGAAGAATGCCGTCAAATCCCAATTCTTGTAACCTACATTCACATTCAAACCGTAAGTAAAATCGGGAGACGGATTGCCGAGTACTTGTTTATCAGCATCACCTACTTCTGCCGGAGTCTTAGCTGTGCCGTCAGCACCTTGAAACAAAAAGTCACCGCTATCACTCATACCTACAATTTTATATCCATAGAAAGAGCCGATAGGCAAGCCTTCTTGTGTAATGGTTGGACGGTCGGCAAACTTGGAACTCATTAAATTACCACGGATGGGCTGCACGCCTTCGCCTAACTTGCGAACTTTATTTTTCAAGAAGGAGATATTTCCTTGTACATCAAGACTCCAATTATCCCATGCTTTGCGATAGCCTAAAGAAAGTTCCAAACCTTTATTCTCTACGGATGCTGTATTATAATAAGGAAGCTCGCCATCATTTACAATAATCGTCTGACCGGAAGATGGAAGAGATTCCAGCGGAGCCAGCAAGTCATTGTTACGTCTCAGGAAAAGTTCTGCTGTAAAGTTCAAAGCATTATCCAAAAAGCCTAGCTCTACGGCAACATTGGAAGAGATTGCCGTTTCCCATGTCAGGTTAGTTTGAGCCAAACGGGTAACATAACCATACTGCCGTTTATCATTAAAGATAGTTGGAACAGGTCCATATGCTAGCGAAAGGAACGAATAAGGATCAATAAAATTTGCTCCCAACTCTCCATAGCTACCACGAATCTTAAACTTTGATATCCAAGGCACTTTGAAGAATTCTTCTTCGTGTATATTCCAACCGGCTGATACAGAGGGGAAGTATCCCACCCTATTGCCTTCGGCAAATTTAGAAGATTCATCACTACGAATACTCAATGATAATAAATAGCGGTTCTTGTAATCGTAATTTATACGGGCAAAGAAAGAAAGTAATGCAGAGTTCAGTTCATCGGAACCAATAACACCTGTACCATTATATGTTGTAACAGAAGGCGCTCCTAAATCACTCACACCAGAGGATATAGACATTGTACGATAATATTCACGCATCCAGCTGGTTCCTAACAGTACATCAAAAGTATGGCCACCAAATGTTCCATTATAGGTCAGCAAATTATCAATCGTATAGTTAAAGCTTTCTCCTCTCGATTCTGCTAATGAAGTGTAAGGTTGGCTAAAACGCGAATCAGGATTACCATCGGCATCCCAATATGATGCATATTCCGGTATATGTGTATATCCATGTGTATTCAGATAGCTACCTGCCAAATTCAATTTGTACTTAATACCTTTCCAAATATCCAAACCTATATTCAAACTACCTGTAATATCTGTTTTCTTAGTATAGCTGTCTTCGGCATAAATAGCTGCCAAAGGATTTGTAAAATCACTATTAGTTATGGAATATCCATCTTCCTGAGGGGTAGAAATATAACGCCCTTGTCCATCGCGCACCGGTATGGTAGGAGGCATAATGAAACGCCTGCCCGGAGGTGATTGTTTACTGGTATGCGCTAAAGAGAGGTTCTCTGAAATTGTGAAACGTCCTTTCTTATATGTGCCGTTAACACGTGCATTATATTTTTCGTAATTGGAATGTATGATAATGCCGTCCTGGTTTGTATATCCGATACTTGTGCTGAAGGTAGAGTTCTCGCCTCCACCGGAAATGGCAGCACTCAGGTTCCACATGGCGGCATTCTGATAATACAGGTCTTGCCAATCCGTACTCATATTGGGATTCGTAGGATTCACATTCTGAGGAGCACGATCGAATGCCGGACTGTTATCGGCTACCATATTGGCAAAGCCTCTCCATTGCTCGGCATTCATAAAATCGAGCATCTTGGTAGGTGTCTGATAAGAAAAAGAGCCATTAATATCAACTACAGTTTTCCCGCTTTTCCCGCTCTTGGTAGTGACCAGTACCACGCCATTGGCGGCACGAGAACCGTAAATGGCCGCTGCCGAACCATCTTTCAATATCTCAATAGATGAAATATCACTGGGATTTAAAGAGTTGATTCCATTGTTGCTCACTGCGCCGTCTACAATGTAAAGAGGTTCTGTAGAGCCGAATGTTCCAGCACCGCGTATCAAGATACTGACGTCACCACCCGCTTCGCCTCCATTCTGCAACACTTCTACACCCGGAGTACGCCCTTGTAAAGCGGAAGTAACATTGGAAGTTACTAATTTATTAATTTCTTTAGCTGATACGGAAGCTACCGATGCCGTCATGCTGGATTTCTTCTGTACACCGTAACCAACAACTACCACTTCATCAAGTTGCTCGGCATCTTCTTCCAACGTTACATTGATCGTCGCTTTGTCTCCAACAAGAACCTCTTGTGTTTTATAACCTATATAACTAAAGACCAGAGTCGCTCCGGGAGATACTTTCAAGGAGTATTCCCCATCAACGTTCGTAATAGTACCATTGGACGTCCCTTTTTCTTGAATGGAAGCGCCAATTACAGATTCATTGTGGGTATCGACCACCACACCGGTAATCGACTTTTGCTGTGCCAGCGCAATCATGGATGCGCACAGGCAGAACAGCGTTAACAGATACTTCTTCATAAAATTAGATTTTGAATTATAAATAGGTAAATTTCAGTCAATCAGAGTAGCTCCTCGCACAGCATACAGCTTTTTATCATCATGCGAGGTATATGGAAAGGTCCTTTAAAGAGATTGCCCTTAGCTGGTTGTGCCACCTTGCCGTCACGATGCAGATAGCCATACCATTCCCCGTATTCTTTATCGGGAAAGTGAGCATAGGTCCATTCACTTATCTGCTTGTGCATAGCAAGATATTTTTCATCATGGGTGGCCTGATAAGCATAAAGAGTGGCAATGATAGCTTCCGTTTGCGGCCACCAGAACTTCATGTCCTGAGAGTAGTCTTGTACCGGGAATTCACGACAATCGCGGAAATTGATGATGCCGCCATATTCTTTGTCCCAGCCCCAATCCCATGACCAGTCGAGTATCTGAAGAGCTGTTTTTACCAGTTCTTTATCCCAGTTACGTTGTTTGGCTTCTTCGAGGATAAACCAGGAAGTTTCAATGCAATGTCCCGGATTGATGACGCGGCCATTGCAGGTATCAATAAATTCTCCATTCGGTCCTACCATTTCGAGCAATGCTTTGAATTCGGGATGCAGGAAATAACGACGAATAGCATCGAGTGAATCATTGATTTGTGTGTCAAGTATCGGATCGGAAACTGCTGCCCGGATGCGGGAAGCAGTATTGATGAGAATCATCGTGATGGAATGTCCACGAGCTTGCAACGTAGGCAGATACTTCGGTTCCAGAAAGCCGGGGGTGGAGAGGAATTTCTGTATCCGCTTGAAGAGTGCCAATGCTTTTTCTGCATAACTCTTATCACCGGAAGCAATAGCATACTCGGACATTGCAATAGCTGCAAAGCATTCGGAAAAGACATAACGACGTTTACGCAAAGGTTGCCCGTCTTCGGTCACCTCGAAGAACATGTGTCCGTCTTCATCGGCACAATGCGCCTCGATAAAGTCGATACAGCTCTTGGATGCTGCCAGCCAATCAGGATTCTTAGCTATATTATTATAAGCAGAGGCTGCTATAAATCCGAAACGGCCTTGAAACCATACGGATTTAGTGGTGTCCATCAGGCGCCCTTCACGGTCGAGACAGGTATAAACGCCCCCATGCTTATGGTCGAGTCCATACTTCAGCCAGAAAGGCATAATGTTCTCCGTAAAATCCTGCCTATAGGATTTTGCCCATGTTTGTAGATAGTCGGTTGCATTCATAGTACGTCGATATTTAAAATTTATTGCAACGGTTAAAGAAATCAATCGCTTCAAGTTCTGCTCCCATACGCTTTTCTTCTTCATCGGTCATATTCTGGAAGGGAGTGCGGTTTCCACCCAAATCAAGACCTATCAATTTCATGATACGTTTGCCGCCTACAATGTTACCGCGGTAATGGCAGATGACGTTGATAACTTCCTGAGAGAAGTTCTGATACTCGCGAGCCAACTCTACATCACCGGCTTTCCAAGCATCGATGATGCCAACAAGTTCCTTGCCGTTATAGTTGGTTGTACCGCCAATTCCACCTTGTGCACCGCCCATGGCGAGACAAGGAAGGATAGTTTCATCTTGCCCGTGCAGCATATCATACTTGCCGTTTTTATAAAGACGACATTGATTGTATTCGTACAAGCTCTCGAAAGTGTATTTGATGCCTGCAAAGTTGGGAATACGACCATCAACGGCTTCGAGCAGCTTTACCATAGGCAAGAAAGCACCATTGAAAGCAGGAATGTGATAGTAATAGAATGGAAGTGCGGGAGCACCGGCTGCTATTTCTTCAATATACTTCACAAGTTCCTCAATGCGTCCTATCTTCGGGAAAGGAGGTGCCATAGCCCCAATACCCCATGCACCAATCTTCTGGGCATGTTCGGCAAGCATACGACTTGACTTCACACAGCAACTACCTACGTGCACAATGACTTTGAAACCCTCGGGAGCCACAGCAATCCAGCGTTCAGCAAGTTTCATACGCTCTTCTTCTGTCAGCATATAGCCTTCGCCGGAAGAGCCGTTGATAAATACTCCTTGCAACCCGTTCTTTTGAAGCATTCGGGCATAAGCTTCAATAGGTTCATAATTTACTTCTCCATTCTCATAGAACGGAGTGAACGGTGCATCAATCAATCCAATAATCTTTTCCATAATTCCTTTTATTATATGTGTTATACGTATATTTATTCCATGTTATCTGTCGCCGGGCGGAGGAAGTACAATTGAAGTACCAAAGCTATGAGAACAACCACGCTCAGCATGGCAAAACCTTCTCCCAAGTCTCCCCCATCCGTCCATCGTCCCAATAATTCGGTCACTGCAGCTCCGGCAAAGACACCTGTCATATTCATTATTCCATAAGCCGTTCCACGATGTTTAGCCGATACGAACTGGCAAAGAATAGGCATATTATTAGCATCAAAAATTCCAAAACCAACTCCAAAGAGCAGTCCGGCACCGACTACCGCCACAAAACTATGACCGAAACCGAGCAATAGTAGTGCCGGAACAGTCAAGCCCAGTCCAATGGCACCGGTGTAGACACGTCCCCGAATATTTCTCTGTACCCATCGGTCGGACAAAAGACCACCTACTATGACACCGATAAATGAAGATACGGCAATGGTAATGGTAGATATAGGTCCAGCTTCGGACATTGGGATACCCAAGCTCTCAGCAAACAACGTCGGCAGCCAGTTTTTCGTAGCCCATCCGGGAAGACTGGGAGCAGCGAAGTAGAAAAGAATAATCCAAAAGGCCCAGGTAGAGAAAAGAATACTAAGTCCGCTAAGCAAAGAAGGTCTCTTGCCTCCCGTATCCACCGAAGGTTTTTCTTCAACCGCATGAATTGGATTTTCGCGTAAAGCAAGCATCAAAATCAAAGAATAGATGATGCCGATAATACCAAACCAGTGAAAAGTAGAATGCCAAGAGAACATAGCTGCAACCGTAGCACCAAAACCACCGATAGCCTGTCCCACATACAATCCTGTCATATGTACGCCAATAGCTAACGAACGTGATTTTCCCTGGTGCCAATCTGCAATAAGGGATAACGCAGAAGGTATATAAAGCGCCTCACTTATTCCCATCACAGCACGCAGCCAGTATAATTCATGAAAAGTATCGGCATAACCCATCAGAAAAGTAACAGCCGACCACACAAAAAGACTACCTACCACCAGCCATTTACGATTAAGACGATCGGCAATCATACCTGCAACCGGACTCATGAAACCATAAATCCACAAGAAGATGGCCATCAAAGCGCCAAAAGCTTCTGCTTTATTCAACTCTACAATATCTGCCTTCATAGCATCTTGCATGGTAGAAAGCATTTGACGATCCATATAGTTGAGGAGAGCAACCACCCACAACAGTCCCACTACAATCCAAGGATATACATTTTTGTTTTTCATAACGGTTATTTAAAGCTGTATTACATTTATTTTGCTACAAATATACAAACTATTTTATTATATCAAAACTAATTAATAAATTATTTTATTATATAATCGATGTTATTTAAATATACACCCATATAAACGCTCATTTACACCCTCTATAAATAAAAAATGCGGAAAGAACAAATAACTCATTCCTCCCGCACAACAATCTATTACCTTATTATATATAGCCAATAAAAGCTATAAGTCAGATTTTCACTTTAGCAATCAGCTTGCGAATCTTCCCACTCCCAATTACCGGAGCATGAGGATCTTCCGGATATACAATCATAAATTGACCGGGATACAAATCAACCCATGTAGTAGACTGCTCCTTATACAAGGCACAGTCACTGTCTTTATCATAAGATTTAATCTCATGCCGCACATCTTCAATAGCTTTCCAGCCGATTCTCTCCGAGCCCTCCAAAAGAATATGTACGTCGATATACATTCGATGAGCCTCAAGTGGCTGCTCATCTCCTGATACACACTCCGGGTTTACATTCTGAATGAATAGATTATCGCCATCTATATCAATACGACCTAACTCTGCATGAAGCAAATCATGCATTTTTATATAATCAAAAAGGGGCTTAAACAAAGGATGAAGTCCTTCTATACGGCTACTGTTCTGCAAATTTGATACAATCATGGTTTCATATTTTATAGGTTATACATCTAAATTGCCGGGCAAATATACCAATATATTTATTATCAAAGAATAAATTAATAAATTATTTTATTATATTGAATATAAAATAGAAAAATATTATCTTTGTAATCATTCTATAAAGACAAGAGATATGAAACAACAACTTTTAAAGGAAATAGAAGCGGGAAGCAAAAATGCTCTTATAAAAAAGAGAATCATTACACATTATATATATAGTGGCAGTTCCACCATTACAGATCTATCCAAAGAACTGGATTTAAGCATACCTACCGTCACAAAGTTTATCAGCGAGATGTACGAGGATGGTTATATCAACGATTATGGCAAATTGGAAACCAGCGGCGGAAGACATCCTAATTTATATGGGCTAAATCCAGAATCAGGATATTTCATTGGAGTAGATATCAAGAAGTTTGCTATCAATATTGGGATAATCAATTTCAAAGGTGATATGATGGAGCTGAAGATGAATATTCCATATAAGTTTGAAAACACACCGGAAGCAATGGAAGAACTATGTCGACTAATCAGTTCTTTCATAAATAAAACAAGAGTCAATACTGAGAAGATCTTAAATATAAGTATCAACATATCCGGACGAGTCAACCCTGAGTCCGGATATAGTTTCAGCCAATTCAATTTCTCCGAACAGCCATTAGCAGAAGTGTTGACTGAAAAGATAGGATATCCGGTTAGCATAGACAATGACACACGCGCAATGACTTATGGAGAATACCTGCAAGGCTGTGTCAAGGGAGAGAAAAATGTCATCTTCGTCAATGTAAGTTGGGGTCTCGGAATAGGGATTATAATCGATGGGAAAGTATATACCGGTAAATCCGGGTTCTCTGGAGAGTTTGGACATGTGAATGTATTTGATAATGAGATTCTGTGCCACTGCGGAAAAAAAGGATGCTTGGAGACTGAAGCATCCGGCTCCGCATTGCACCGCATTCTATTAGAACGCATCAGAAATGGAGAAAGTTCTATCCTCTCAAATCGCGTTGGCACAAAAGAAAGCCCGCTTACTTTGGACGAAATTATCACTGCAGTGAATAAGGAAGACCTGCTCTGCATTGAAATTGTGGAAGAAATAGGGCAAAAACTGGGAAAACAAATAGCCGGATTAATTAATATATTCAACCCTGAACTAGTAATTATCGGAGGAACCCTTTCATTGACCGGTGACTACATTACTCAGCCCATAAAAACAGCAGTAAGAAAGTATTCACTGAACCTGGTAAACAAAGATTCGGCCATTATGACCTCCAAACTAAAAGACAAAGCAGGCATTGTGGGTGCCTGCATGCTTGCACGAAGCCGGATGTTCGAGAGCTAAAGCTCCAACATCCGCTTCATAAATGCCTTTGCTCCTTCTACATCAGAAGGTGCAGGTGCCCATGAACCCATATCTTCGGGAGAAAGCAGTTCATAAGGACCATTCTTTATTTCGTATATAACAGTCCCGGATTCCAAAGGAATGACGCTATGCCATGTACCTGGAGGAATCTCCAAACCGAATTTTCCTTCTGCCGGATTGAGTTGTACTTTCTCCGTCACATTCCCTGCCTCATCATAAAAGAGTGCCAGCAAACTTCCACGTAGAACTATATAAGATTCTACTTTATCCGTATGCCGATGCGGAGGAAGATAAGTGCCCGGTTCCATAGCATTCAGCAGGCGGTGTATCGGAGCATCCATTGTAGCATGAAAGTTATAGTTCATGCGCAAACGGGGATTCTCCTTGGCTTGGGATGTAACGGTGTCCAGCAGTTCTTCTGTAATTAGCGTCATATTATTGCTCATTACTTAAAGAGGTTGATCATCGTTGCAATCATTGTAGCCAAAGATGCGGAAGAAGTACCTAAACCGATGATTTCGCCAGGACTCATTTTCTTCTTCGGATCTTTGCTCGGAACGATAATTTCACAACCAGGCTCTATAGCTGTCGTATTTCCCGATCGCAAGCGAGATACAGTACCATTCATGTAAACCACATAAGCCTTACGTTTCTTGGCATCATTACCAAACCCACCGGCTTGATTGATATAGTAACGCAGATTCTCACCTTTCTTATACAAGACCGTATTCGGATACATTACAGCACCATTTATCTTCACTGTACTCACATATTCAGGCACAAATACTATATCATTTTCGCGCAACACCATATCATAGTCCGAGCCAGGATACTGCAATGCTTTTTCCAAGCTGATACCCACAGAATACGTATCTGCCAAATCCAATGTCTTTACATCAATAGAATCTCCTCCCATTTGCGACATCTTC
>JAUUPT010000145.1 GCA_030843315.1 Bacteroidaceae bacterium
TGCCACCACCGCCTCCGCCGCTGCCTAAAAAGCCACATTCCACTGCCACCACCAGTACCTCTACTACCGGTGGTTCGTACTTTTCTCGTTTTTGATTATTCATGCTGTGAATAAGATTGTATTGCGGTCCTCCTCAGTTCCATAAAGGACCTATTACAAACACGAAGCGCGGAACTGATTGTTTCACTTCGCTTATTGAGAGGCCCTGAGAAGCCCATAATGATACGAAATGACACATCAGCCCCACGCTATAGCGCGGAAGCCGTCTGATTGTCATTCTTGTATCATTATGAAAAATTTCTCAGGTTTCTCAATAAACAAGAATGAAGCAAGACGCTTCTATTAAATTTTTATATACGTTTGGTAGGCGCTCCTACACGCTGCCAAAGGTAAATGTTGTTTTTGAAAGAAGCAAGCGAAACAGTAAAAAAGATTAAAAACCCCTTCCCCGCTTGTCACTTCTTCCTTGTATCGCACGATTCCTTCCCCGGTGCCGCACGCCTTGTTCCCCGGTGCCGGACGTGTTGTTCCCCGGTGCCGCACAATGCCTTCCCCGGTGCCGGACATTTGCTTTACATCCGTCTCCGCAGGGAGTCACGCCCGTCACCACAAGCGGACACATCCGTCACCCCAAGCGGACACGCTTGTCACCCCAGGCGGACACGCTCGTTCCTTCAAAGGGAAACGCTCGTATCCAAAGGCAGAAACGCTCGTTCCCAAAGGGAGATACGCTCGTTCCCTACTGGTAGGAAACTGTAGCGCATTATATATCAAGAAGATAGACATAGGGAAATGGTGTAAAAAAGAGGGGGAAAAGAGGGGAAAAACAGGTAGATAAACGGGAGTTTATATCTATATATACCCATCTTACTGCATCTATAGATCCAGCACGCTGCATCTATATATCCAGCACGGTGCATCTATAGATGCAGGAAATGGGAATTTAGCGAAGCGGAGCTTCGCAGTGATTAGTGATTAATGATTAGTGATTTGCCCTGAAAGGGCTCAATTATACAGCGTAGGGCATCGCCCTACGTAATAGCGATTCTCTGAATTTGCGCCCTGAAAGGGCATAACGCACATACAGTTCCGCCCTTTCAGGGCTTGTGTCATGTGTAGCCTTTTACGTAGGGCGATGCCCTACGCTGTATAATTAAGCCCTTTCAGGGCACGCCGCAAGGAAACCTTGCTCCAGCGCTACGCTGGTAAATTATCATTTAAAAGGCAGCAATATCTTCGGCGCTCAATCCGGTAATTTGGGAAATAAGTGTACAGGCTGTTTATTTCCCTTTCACAATCCTCTTTATATCACTCAGCTTATTCAGCGCCTCCAGCGGTGTCAGGTTATTCACATCCAGGTTGAGTATTTCGTCGCGTATCTGGCACAGTATGGGGTCATCGAGCTGGAAGAAGCTGAGTTGCATGCCGCCGCGTGTCTCTCCTACTTCCGCCATCGGCTTGCCGGAGATTCCTTGCTGGCGGTTGTCTGTTTCGAGCTGCTTCAAGATGTCACTGGCACGTTTCACAATGCTTTTCGGCATACCTGCCATCTTTGCCACGTGGATACCGAAGGAGTGCTCACTGCCGCCACGTTCCAGCTTGCGAAGGAAGATGACTTTATTATCGACTTCCTTCACGGATACGTTGTAGTTCTTGATGCGTTTGAAGGATTTCTCCATCTCGTTCAACTCATGGTAGTGGGTGGCAAACAGGGTGCGCGCCTTTGCCCGGGGATGCTCGTGGATATGCTCTACAATAGCCCAGGCAATGGAAATACCGTCGTAGGTAGAAGTACCACGCCCCAACTCATCAAACAGCACAAGGCTGCGCGGAGACAGGTTATTCAGGATATCCGCCGCCTCGTTCATCTCTACCATAAACGTAGATTCGCCGACGGAGATATTGTCGCTGGCACCCACACGGGTAAAGATTTTATCTACCAGGCCGATATGGGCACTCTCGGCAGGCACAAAACTACCGATTTGAGCCAGCAGCGTAATCAGCGCCGTCTGCCTCAGCAGTGCGGATTTACCTGCCATGTTGGGACCGGTAATGATAATAATCTGCTGCGTATTACTATCCAGCATCACATCATTGGCAATGTACTTCTCACCTATCGGAAGCTGCTTCTCAATCACCGGATGGCGTCCCTGATGGATTTCCAATACATCATCGTCGGCAATGACGGGGCGGATATAGTTATTCTCGCGGGCAGCGGTAGCAAAGGAAAGCAAGCAGTCCAGGCGCGCTATCTGGTTGGCATTAATCTGAATGGCGGGGATAAACTCGCTCAGAGCCTGTACCAGTTCGGTGTATAACTGTGTTTCCAGTACCAGTATTTTATCTTCCGCACCAAGTATCTTTTCTTCGTATTCTTTCAGTTCCTGGGTGATGTAGCGCTCGGCATTGGCAAGAGTCTGCTTGCGTATCCATTCGGGTGGCACCTTGTCCTTATGCGCATTGCGCACCTCGATGTAGTAACCGAAAACATTGTTATAGCCTATCTTCAAACTGGGGATTTCCGTCAATTCACTCTCACGTTGCTGTATCTGCAAGAGATAATCCTTGCCGGAATAAGCTATCTGTCGCAATTCGTCCAACTCGGCATTGACACCGGACTTGATGACTCCCCCTTTATTAATCAGCAACGGCGGGTCGTTATCAATCTCCCGG
>JAUUPT010000053.1 GCA_030843315.1 Bacteroidaceae bacterium
GAATCGTTCAGTTGTACCACATAGCTCAGGGAATACTCATCGCGGGCGATAGCTTGCCCATAGCCATAATCCTGATAGCACTGTGCAAATTCATCAGAGCTGACAGTAGCAGTGCGTTGCGCCGTATCACCCAGGAAAACAACGGCATGAGGATTGTTGACATCATGATTGCCGGGAACCACATAAACCCGGATACCCGCTTCGCGTAATGGCTTCAACAGCCGTTGCGCCACGTATTCATGGGAAAGTTTTTCGCCGTCTTTAGTCAAGTCGCCGGTAACCAACACCACATCAGGATGTTTCTCCAGCAGCGCGTCCACGGATGCCTTTAGCAAATCCGGGCTTTCTTTCAGCATCTTGCGGTCGTGCGAAACATATTTTTGAAAGGCGGCCCCATCTTCTTGAAGCAGTTCAGGAGCCAGAATGTGAATATCCGATATAACAGCCATTTTCCAGCCCGGAGTTTCTTGGGCCATGATGGGCAGGCAGCACCATGCTACCAGCAGAAATTGAATGAGTTTTCCCATTGTGTCTGACGTTTTTTAGAACGGGACAAAAGTATAAGCGGGAGAATTCAACCCTGCAACAAAGACGTTACAATCGTCTTACGCCGCATATAAAATAAAGGAGGACACCGAATCGGCGCCCTCCTTATTACAATCTTATATCTAAACCGGCTTTACTTATATTCCTGCCAGCTCTTAATCTGAATATCCTCCAGTTTCAAATCACAGAATGCCTCGATGAATGCGCTTGCCAGACGGGCATTCGTAATCAACGGGATGTTGTGGTCGATAGCACCGCGGCGGATGCGGTAACCGTTCGTCAGTTCGCGTTTCGAGTGGTTCTTCGGGATGTTGACTATCAGGTCGAACTTGTGCTCGCCCATCATCTTCATCACATTGTTCTCGGCATCGGGACGTTCGTCGGGCCAGTAGACAGCCTCGGTAGCCACGCCGTGCGCATTGAGGAAAGCGGCCGTACCTGCCGTAGCATAAATCTTATATCCCTTGGCAAACAACATGCGGCTGGCATCCAGCAAATCCACCTTCGACTTCATAGCGCCCGAAGAGAACATTACGCCCTTCTGCGGAATCTTGAAACCGGTAGCTATCATCGCATTCAGCAATGCTTCGGAGAAGTCATCGCCGATACAGCCCACTTCGCCCGTAGACGACATATCCACACCCAGCACCGGGTCGGCCTTGTGCAGACGGGAGAAGGAGAACTGGGAAGCCTTGACGCCAATCCAGTCAATGTCGAACGCCGACTTGTCGGGACGTGTATAAGGAGCATCGAGCATGATGCGCGTAGCCGTTTCGATGAAGTTGCGCTTCAGCACCTTGGACACGAACGGGAAGCTGCGCGATGCGCGAAGGTTACACTCAATCACCTTCACCTCGTTGTTGCGGGCCAGGAACTGAATGTTGAACGGACCGGAGATATTGAGTTCCTTTGCAATCTGACGGCTGATCTTCTTGATGCGGCGAGCCGTAGCGAAGTAAATCTTCTGTGCCGGGAATACCAGCGTAGCGTCACCCGAGTGCACACCGGCAAACTCAACGTGCTCGGAGATGGCATATTCCACCACTTCGCCATTCTGAGCCACTGCATCGAACTCTATTTCTTTGGTGTTCTGCAAGAACTGAGATACCACTACCGGATATTCTTTCGATACCTCGGCAGCCATCTTCAGGAAGTTTTCCAGTTCTTCTTCGTCGTAGCATACGTTCATCGCTGCACCGGAAAGCACATACGACGGGCGCACCAGTACGGGATAACCCACCTTCTCAACGAAGCCCTTCACGTCGTCCAGACTGGTAAGTTCCTGCCAAGCCGGCTGGTCGATGCCCAGGAGGTCGAGCATGTGAGAGAACTTGTTGCGGTTCTCGGCACGGTCAATGGAAATGGGCGAAGTTCCCAGGATGGGCACTGCCTGGCGATGCAACTTCATGGCGAGGTTGTTCGGTATCTGTCCACCCACGGAGACAATGACGCCGCGTGGCTGTTCCAGGTCGATGACGTCGAGCACACGCTCGAAGGAGAGCTCGTCGAAGTAGAGGCGGTCGCACATATCATAGTCAGTAGAAACCGTTTCGGGATTGTAGTTTATCATGATGGACTTGTAACCCAGTTTGCGTGCCGTCTGCGTGGCATTCACCGAGCACCAGTCGAACTCTACGGAAGAACCGATGCGGTAGGCGCCGGAGCCGAGGATGATGACCGACTTCTCGTTCTTGTAATAGTTCACGTCGTAGCCCTGCGCGGAGTAGGTCATGTAGAGGTAGTTGGTCAGTTCGGGGTGTTCGCTGGCAATGGTGTTGATGCGTTTCACGGCGGGAAGGATGCCCAGTTCCTTGCGGCGGGCACGGACAATCAGGTTCTCGGCTTCCATGTTGCCTTCGGGACTCAGCACGAAGCGGGCAATCTGGAAGTCGGAGAAGCCGAGCACTTTGGCTTCGCGCAGCACGTCGGCGGGGATGTCTTCCACCTTATTATATTGGGAAAGTTTTTGCTTGTAGTCCACGATGTTCTTCAGCTTGCCCAGGAACCAGGGGTCTATCTTGGTCAGCTGGAAGATGCGGTCGATGGTGTAGCCCTTCTCCAAAGCCTCGGCAATGGCGAAGACGCGCAGGTCGGTGGGGTGCGACAATTCGTAATCCAGGTCGGCAAAGTCAAGGTCTTCGTTACCTACGAAGCCGTGCATGCCCTGGCCTATCATACGCAGACCCTTCTGGATGATTTCCTCGAACGTGCGTCCGATGGACATGATTTCGCCTACCGACTTCATACTTGAACCGATTTCGCGGCTGACGCCGGCAAACTTCGTCAAGTCCCAACGGGGTATTTTACAGATCAGGTAGTCCAACTGCGGAGCCACGTAAGCTGAATACGGTGTTCCCATCTCACCAATCTGGTCGAGCGTATAGCCCAGCGCAATCTTGGCTGCCACAAATGCCAGCGGATAACCGGTAGCCTTGGAAGCCAATGCGGAAGAACGGGACAGACGGGCGTTCACCTCAATCACGCGATAGTCGTTTGTCTCGGCGTTGAAGGCGTATTGTATGTTGCACTCGCCCACGATGCCCAGGTGACGGATACATTTGGCAGAAAGTTCCTGAAGCATCTTCACTTGTTCGTCGCTCAGCGAACAGGTAGGAGCTACCACGATGGACTCACCGGTATGGATACCCAGCGGGTCGAAGTTCTCCATGCTTGCCACGGTGAAGCAGTGGTCGTTGGCATCGCGGATTACCTCGAACTCAATTTCCTTCCATCCTTTCAGGGATTCTTCTACCAGGATTTGTTTGGAGAAGGTGAAAGAGCTTTCGGCAAGCTTGATGAAAGCCTCTTCGTCCGGACAGATACCGCTACCCAGTCCACCCAGAGCGTAGGCAGAGCGCACCATCACCGGATAACCGATTTCGCGGGCAGCCTCCAACGCATCTTCCATACTTTCTACGGCATGGCTCTTCGGGGTTTTCATCGGAATTTCGTCGAGCTTCTTCACAAAGAGGTCGCGGTCTTCGGTGTACATGATGGCTTCTACCGAAGTACCCAGCACGCGCACGCCGTATTTTTGCAGGATGCCGTTCAGGTAGAGTTCGGTACCGCAGTTCAGCGCCGTCTGTCCGCCGAATGCCAGCAGGATGCCGTCGGGCTGTTCTTTCTTGATGATTTCTTCTACGAAATAAGGAGTCACCGGCAAGAAGTAGACTTTATCGGCAATGCCTTCCGATGTCTGGATAGTAGCAATGTTAGGGTTCACCAAAACGGAACCGATACCTTCTTCGCGCAAAGCCTTCAATGCCTGCGAACCGGAGTAGTCAAACTCTCCGGCTTGACCGATCTTGAGCGCACCTGAGCCCAAGACGAGCACTTTCTTTAAATTCTTTTCCATATTCTCTTGTTGTTGTCTATAAGTTTCTTTCTTCACGTCCCGGCACAAAAAAAATGCGTTACCCAATGAAGGATTAACGCATTACCAAAGAACTAAAATATCGTTTTGGGAAAAAGAGAAACCAACGATGCCCGGATGAAATTCATTCGAACGAAGGTTATATTTGCTTCTCATTTCCTGCGGTTGCATGGTCGTTTCTTAAATTTGTGCAAAGTAACGACTTATTTGCGAAAAGAGCAAATAATAGGGAAAGGTTTTTTCAGGAAACAACCTTTACATTCTTCTCAACTGCTCTTGTCCTGCTCCGCTTCCTTTGTATTTACTCTTCGACACATTGAACTTATAGCGCAGCGTGATTCTCATTTCGCGCTCCGATTTATGCGAGAAGTACATGCTGTGCCTGGTGCCCGAGTAGATAGTAACAGGCACCTGCCCGCTTCGGAAGAGGTCGCGCACATCGAACTGGACAGAAAGGCGGTCTTTCAAGAATGCTTTGTACAGCGAAAGGTCTGTGCGGAACATACCTTTCTCCATTCTTATATTCTCCGTATTACCTTCGGTAGCGGCATTCATCAGGATGGAGAGCATCACCCACTTCGTATCGAATGTATTGTTGAAACGGAACGTACCCATAGGATTGCTGACGGACTTGCCCCCATGCACTTCCATGTCGTACCACTGCTTCGTCACCGCCACTGTAAGCGAAGGGCTCCAGATGCCCACCCTGGGCTGAAAGGTAACCGAAGCATTCACCTGGTCGTAAGCACTGCCGTTGATGGTTTGCAGCAATGTCATACTCGGTTCGTCCTTGTAAGTATCGCTGTAACTGGTGATGGGGTCGCTAATATGCGAATAAATGGCATTCATACTGAGCCACTTCCAGGCAACGCCGAAGTTGACATTATTGTTGATTTGCGGCACGAGGAAAGGATTACCCGTCTCGTAGGTATAGCGGTTGGCATAGAGTACACTACTTCTCAACTGCCAGTAAGAGGGGCGATTGACGTCGGTGGCATAACCCAACTGAAGGTCAACGTCGCCCAGCGTGGTAGAGAGCGAAACGGTAGGAAACAGGTTATTGAATACACGGCTCTGTTCGGGCAAGTATTTCCCATCCTCGTAATAGTCGAAGTTGATGTTCTCGTAGCGCAAACCTGCCTGTAACTGTACAGGGCCTATCTGCCTGGCATACTCCACGAATGCCGAAGCCATACCTTCCTGGATGCGGCTATGGTCATCTTCAATGAAGCCCACGGGCAGCACCGTGTAGGTAGTCTTGCGTTTGGAGTAAGAGTACTCACCGCCGAAATCCAGCTTGCCGTCCCACAGGGGAGTGGACAGTACCAGTTTGGAAGCCGTCAACTGGCTTCGCTTCAAGGTTTTGGTATCGATGGTCTGATTCTCCGGTGTACCCCCTACTTCCTGATATTGTTCTGCGGTAGAGATGGGCGAATCGTCTTTGTTCCAGTACCAGTCGGCATTGAAGTCGATGCTCCATTCGCCTACCTTGCCGGTATAATAAAGATTCGCCTGCATAATAGTCTCCCGTTCATTTTGCGTCAGATTGCTAGTAGAGTTTTCTACAAGCTCCCCGTCGCGAACAACGGTACTCGCCAAATCCATCCAGGAGTCACCACCCGGATAACGGTCATAGCTGAAGCTTACTCCGATGGAGTGGTTGGGATTGAACATATAATTCAAGCCCAACTTGCCGTACGGATTTGTACGCTCGGTCTCACCATATATATCGTTGGTTTGTTCCCACGTATTGTCCAAATAGGTGTATTGTTTCAGCGTCTTGTAGTCAGCGCCTGTGGAGTTCGACATATACAGCATCCCGATAAGATCGAAGCCCCCCCGGCGGTAGTTGAAGTTAAAACGCCCCGACTCATCCCACTGCGTGAAGTTGCTATAATTAAAGAACGCGCGGGCATCGAAACCGAATCCCTCACCTTCTATCTGCTTGGTAGTGATGCGGATAACGCTCTTCACGCTGGCGCTGTACCGGGCACCCGGATTGGTGATAACTTCCACGTTTCGGATATTGTCGGAGCTAAGGCGTTCCAGTTCCATGGCGTCCGTCATCTTCCGTCCGTTGATATAGATTTCGGGCGTTCCGCGGCCGAAGACCTCTATCTCTCCGCCATAGGCAGTCACGTTGGGGATACGGTCCAGCAGTTGCTCCATGCTTCCCGCTTTTTCGAGCACAGTGCCCGCCACACCCGTCACCATGGCGTCGCCTTTCATGTGAGTTTTGGGGAGTGTACCCTTCACCACCACTTCACCCAGCATTTCAGTGGAAGGTTGCAGGTTGACGGTACCCATATCGGACTTGCGCGGTGCGTAGTACGTATCGTAACCGATGGAAGTAAAGCGTAGCAGTTGTGCCTTTTCCTCTACGTCGAAGGCAAATGTTCCGTCCTCCCGGGAAATGGTACCCGACACAAAAGCCGAGTCAGGCAGGGTAAGGGCGACGATATTGGCAAAGCCCATCGGCTCGCCCTGTTCGTCTACTATTTTTCCGGTGATGTTTTGTGCATCCAAACTAATGAATGCTATCACTCCGATGACTGTCAGGATTACTCGTTTCATAGTAATTTATGTGTGTAGAATAATGCGTTAAATACTCCTATAGGAGCATAAATAAGGTGCAAAATTATATAAATATATCAGAAGGGCAAAGGGAAAGGGGTAAAAAGATTGAGCCTATGTACAATCCTCACTAACATTACTTGTTTCCCTCGCAACAATAAGTTACCTTTGTGTCTGTCTAAACTTAGAATATAAGCTTTATTCTTAGAAATAAAAGCTTTATTCTTAAGAATAAAGGTTATATTCGTAGGAATAAAGCCTTTATTCCAAGTTTTCCTTGCGGAGTAGGCAAGTTTGCAATGCAGGGAAAGTAACTAAGCATCGTATAAATAAAAAAGAGAAGCAATGCCTAACTATGTAATGAAAGAAATGCCCGACCTGCAAGGAAAGGGCGAAACAACCACCTATCCGCAGATGGTGATGACGGGACAAACCAGCACCCGGGAACTGGCTGAGTACATCGCCATGAAGTGCGCCTTTTCCAAAGGAGTCACCGAAGGAGTGATATGCGAACTGGGCGAAGCGCTGGCCCACGAAATGGGATTGGGGCGCTCGGTAAAAATAGAAGGTCTGGGCGTATTCACCCCGACACTGGCGCTGCTTCCGGACAAGGAGCGGGAAAAACCGGAAAAGGATGCCACGAAACGAAACGCACAAAGCATCTACGTAGGCGGAGTGAACTTCCGCGTGGATAAAGAACTGGTGAGAGGAACCAATGAGTGGTGCAATCTGAAGCGCGCCCCCTGGAAACCGGCACGTTCGTCGAAGAAATATACCGCCGGACAACGGCTATCCCTCGCGCAACAGTATCTAAACGAGCACCCTTACCTCACCGTCAGGAATTACCAGCAATTGACAGGATTAGTACGTGCCACCGCCACCGTGGAGCTGCGGAAGTGGGCACACACTCCCGGCACGGGTATCGACATCAGCGGATATGGAAGCCACCGGGTGTACATCAAGCAAAAGACGGATGAATAAAATCCTTGAGGTTTCGATAATTATCGGTATCTTTGCAGACCTTTATAATCCGGTAAGGGTTTTACAATGAAGAAACTAAGAAATATATAGATATGTCAAAAGAGAAGATTATCCTGACGGGCGACCGCCCCACGGGACGCCTGCACATAGGACACTATGTAGGCTCATTGAGAAGAAGAGTGGAGTTGCAGAACTCCGGACTGTACGACAAGATATTTGTCTTTATTGCCGATGCGCAAGCACTGACGGACAATATGGACAACCCGGAAAAGGTGCGCCAGAATGTGATTGAGGTAGCCCTCGACTACCTGGCTTGCGGACTGGACCCGACGAAGAGTACCATCTTCATCCAGTCGCAGATACCGGAACTTTGTGAACTGACATTCTATTATATGGACCTGGTAACCGTGAGCCGCCTGCAACGCAACCCGACGGTAAAGACCGAGATACAGATGCGTAACTTTGAGACGAGCATCCCGGTGGGGTTCTTTACCTACCCCATCAGTCAGGCGGCAGACATCACTGCTTTTCGTGCAACGACGGTGCCCGTAGGCGAAGACCAGGAGCCGATGCTGGAACAGGCACGCGAGATTGTACGCCGCTTCAACCATATATATGGTGAAACGCTGGTGGAACCGGAAATTCTGCTACCCGATAACGCCGCTTGCCTGCGTCTGCCGGGAACGGACGGAAAAGCCAAAATGAGCAAGAGCCTCGGCAACTGCATCTATCTTTCCGACTCCGCCGACGAGGTACAGAAGAAAGTGAAGAGTATGTACACCGATCCTGACCATCTGCGTGTGCAAGACCCGGGCAAGCTCGAAGGAAACACCGTATTTACGTATCTGGATGCTTTCTGCTGCCAGGAGCACTTTGAACGCTATCTGCCCGATTATCCCAATCTGGCTGAACTGAAGGCGCATTATCAACGCGGCGGACTGGGCGATATGAAGGTGAAGAAATTCCTCAATGAAGTAATGCAAGAGACGTTAGAGCCGATTCGCAATCGTCGCAAGGAGTTCGAGAAGGATATCCCTGCCATCTACGAGATGCTGAAGAAGGGTTGCGACACTGCCCGTGAAGCCGCTGCGGCAACGCTGGATGATGTGCGCAAGGCAATGAAGATAAACTACTTCGATGATGCGGAGCTGATTGCGGAGCAGGTGAAGAAGTTTAGCGGAGAATAAAAAGAACAGATACGCGGACTAAGCGAATAAACACAGATTTCTTTTTAAAAATCTATAAAGAAGGGCTGCACTCTCTTGAATGAGGATGCAGCCCTTCCTTATATTTATATACTTTCGCAGCTTAATTAGCCGACTTCACCAGCACCACACGGTTTAGAATCGGTTGGCCGAACTTATCGACACCACCGTCGGCAGAAACTTTCAGACGGTCAGCAGAGATACCATACTGTTTTACCAATACATCGACTACGGCCTGCGCACGCTTCAAACTCAATTCCTGGTTGAACGCCGGAGTACCGGTTGCAGAGTCGGCATAACCGTTCACGGTGTAAGTAGCATTCGGGAATTCCTTCATCTGATTGGCAAGGTAAGACAAGTTCATCGCTTCACGCGGGGAAACCACGGCGGAACCAATCTTGAAAAATACAGTACGCGGTGCAATGTCCGGGTCAGGAACTATTACTTCGGTTTCAGAAACTTCGGCTACCGGTTGGTTCTGGGCAGCAACCAATGCGTTCTGTAACTGTTGGTTAGCAGCGCCCAACTCCGCCAGCTGTGCCTGCATGGCAGCCAGTTCTACCTGGGAAATCAACTGAGGTATCGGGCGACGGAATCCACGGCCCGGGAAACGGTAAGTCAGACCGACGGTTGCACTCAGCACGCCATCATATCCATGATAACCGCCTACTTCGCCGTCGAACTTGTCCTCAACACCCATAGCGCTCAGTTCGAGGTTGATGTCTATCGCATTGGAGATGCGGAAGCGGTTGATGATACCACCGTTAACAGACAAAGCATCACGATGGGGATTGGTATAGTTGTGAGTGAAACCGGCACCTACATAAGGGATGATTTCATAAACGCGGTGTTGATTGTATCCGCCAAAGAGAGCATTCAGATTGAACATCACGTCTCCGTGCAGATTCATATAGTCGAAACGCTGTTTGTAGTAACCGTCCTTCATCTGAGTACCTCTGACGTAAGGCGCACCGACATCGTAGGTAAAACCTCTTGCTTGAAGACCGCTATATTGTACGCGCAATCCCAGTCCGGGAGTAACCCATTTACCAACTGAGAAATTCAGTGTCGGACTGATGCGTTTGCCAAAACTTCCGGCATTATCATGATCTCCGAAGGTTGCTTCGGCACCACCGCCGATAGAGAAAAACCAATTGCTCCAGAACGGATTAGTAATTACTTGATATTTATCCTGAACTTGGATAACACCAACTTCTTCTTCTACAACTTCTGTGCCCTGCTGCGCCATGGCAACAGAAGACACGCCGACCAAAGCCAGCAACATTAGAATCTTTTTCATATACCTTAATCGTTAAGTGGTTAAATTAAATTCGTTATCATTCAAACTGAATAATTAACACCGACAAAGGTAAAAGGTTTAGAAAAGGAAGGAAATTATCATTTAAACAGCTTTTCAATCTCATCCTCCTTAATCGTTACCAGCACCGTCCGTCCGTCCGGCGTGTAATTAGGAGAAGGGCAGGCAAACAGGTTGTCTACAAGGTTGGACATTTCTTCATTGCTCAGTACCTGGCCGTAGACGATAGCGGCAGCACGGGCAAGGGTAGAAGCAAGGATGGTTTGCACTTCTTCTTTCACATCATTGCCTTTCTCCATTGCAGTGTGCACCATATTACGGATCAAGTCTACCGGATTCAGCCCCTCTATGCCCGAAGGTATTCCATTGATGGCATAACTGCCGCCTCCCAGTGGACTGAGGTCGAAACCTACTGCGGATAGATCGTCCAGGATGCTTTCGAGCACGGCCGCTTCCGAAGCCGGCAACTGAATGATTTCGGGAAACAGAACGCCTTGTGATACACCTTGCTTCTGGCTGATCTGGCTCATATAGCGATCGAACAAAACGCGGACGTGTGCCCGGTGCTGGTCTATCAGCATCAAACCGGATTTTACGGAAGTCAGGATGAAGCGTCCTTTGAACTGAAGATGCTGGGCACCTTTCTCAATAGTTGCTTCACTGCCGTAGAGAGGCGAGGACGAAGCAACGGGCACATCTTCGGCAAAAGGTGCTTCCTCCATCGGCTCATTCATCCGGCTGGCTTTCTCCAAACCGGAATAAAGCCCCTCCCACTCCACTTTCGGGCGGGAATAGCTTCCACCTCCCCCATAAGAAGAAGCGGAAGACGTTTTGAACGGATTGAAGTCCGTATCATAATGCACCTTCGGCGGCTCTATCGGACGGCTCTGCTCAAAGGCAGGGATGTCCGGCATATCTTCCGTATCGAAGTCTATCGTAGGAATGGCACTGAACTTACCCAAAGACTCTTTCACCGCAGCCGACAATATCTGCCAGATGGCTTGCTCGTTCTCAAACTTTATCTCGGTCTTGGTAGGATGAATATTCACGTCGATATTGGCAGGATCTACCTCAAAATAAATGAAGTAGGAGATTTGCTCGCCGGTCGGAATCAGTTGTTCGTAAGCGTCCATCACCGCCTTATGGAAATAGGGATGGCGCATATAGCGTCCGTTTACGAAGAAGTATTGATGGGCACCCTTCTTACGTGCCGTTTCCGGTTTGGCTACAAAGCCGGAAATCTTGATCATGGTGGTATCCACATCTACCGACAGCAACTGCTGGTTCAGCTTCTTGCCAAATACAGCCATGATACGCTGACGCAACGGCATGACGGGAAGGTTGAACAACTCCGTATCGTTGCTATACAGATAGAAAGCAACATCGGGATGTACTAATGCGATGCGTTCAAACTCCGTGAGGATATTGCTCAACTCCGTAGAGTTTGCCTTCAGGAACTTGCGGCGGGCAGGGATATTGAAGAACAGATTCCTGATGGAGAAATTACTTCCTTTAGGGCAGGAAACAGCCTCCTGACTCTCCACCTTGGAACCTGCAATCACCAGCCGCGTGCCCAGTTCTTCACCGGCAGGGCGGGTTTTCAGTTCCACTTCCGCCACCGCAGCGATGGAAGCCAGGGCTTCGCCACGGAAACCCATGGTGCGCAGGGCAAACAAATCGGCCGCCTCGCGTATCTTGGATGTGGCATGGCGTTCGAAGGAGAGGCGCGCATCCGTTTCGGACATACCCTTTCCGTCGTCTATCACCTGGATGCAGGTCTTGCCGGCATCGGTCACCAATACATGTATTTCTTGTGCTTCGGCATCAATTGCATTTTCTACCAATTCCTTTATAACAGATGCCGGGCGCTGTATCACCTCTCCGGCAGCAATCTGATTAGCAACCGAATCGGGCAGCAAATGAATGATATCGCTCATAACTTAAATAATTCCGTTGGTAATAGCATACCACAAATAGAGTAACACGGCAATAACAGCCAGGATAATTCCCAGATGCATCGGCTTGCGTCCGCTCTCTTTGCGGCGTTTCAGATGGGTAGTTCCCTCGACAAACTTTCCACGAATATCTTCGGGAGAGAATTCCTTTTCGGGCAGCATGCCCAAGTCACGTTTGGCGCTTTCTTCCATCTTCGCCAACTTTTCCTTTCGCTCGTCCACATAGATGTAGCGATGATTAAAGCCGCGGGGCTTCCGCATTGTAAACATTCCCATAACTCTACTTTGTATTTCGTTGAATATGCATGTTTCTTGGCGAAGTTACAGGTTTTCGGTCACTTTTCTGTAATACTTCCCCTGCTTTTTTGCCTCGCCACTCAAAGATATCGTCCTTATTGCGCGGACGAATATAGTCGAACCAGACAAAAGAAGGCAGCTTACTTTTATCAGGCGGAATCTGAGTCAGAGGATAAGCCGTGCCGGTGGTCTTTCCAATAAAGACTCCGCGCTCCATCTTTCTCTCCTTCAGATACATCTTCAGAAGTCCCCCTTCGGAATAATTCATCATAATCAACGAACTATCCCTCTCTTCCACCGGATAATAGATGACCAGTACATTGCCGTTCACTTCTACCAGGCGCATATCTCCGTCTATAAAGAATGCTTTCATCTCCTTGCCCGATACCTGGTTATAGTGGATGCTGTCCTTTCGCTCTACAGTCAAAGCCTGATTGATGATATGCGCCCAGTCGATGGTACTGTCGTTCATATAAATTTTAATTTCTTCTCCCAGTAACTGCTGTTCTCCATGCCACAGGATAGGATCGGTGTACATCGTCATACAAGAGTCCTTAGAGTTATATACCAACGAGTCGCATACGGCCTGCACATCAGTACGATAGGCACGCACCTTATGATAGGCACGCATTTCGCGGTACATGGAATCGGTGTTTATATTATAAGTAATCAGCCGCAAGGTATCACCATGCATGAACAAGCTGTCGCCCTGTGAGTAGTCAATGGCTACGGCACGCTCGGTGGCCACAGCACTTCCGCTGAGTTCATTGTAGAAGCAGTAATCACCGGTAAGCATATTCCTGTTGACCGTGTCATTCATCTGCACATTGTCAAAAGCCTCTCCATAGCCCAGATTACGGTCGTAGAAAAGGCTGTCACCGGTAAGTTTCTTACCGTCATTGGTCAGCACGGAGCGGTCGAGTAGTTCGGCCTGCCCGGTGTTGGTATTGTATATACCGCGCTCGGAGTAGATGTGGTTCTCATCGCTCACAATATCGGACGGTCCCAGGATGGTGGCAATCTTGGTATCGGTGCTGTACTTCAAGGTGTCGGAAGTTAGCACGAACTTCGGATTGACCAGCTTTACATCATGGTTGAACACGGCCAGTTTGGTGGCAGGGCTATATTCCCCCCATTCGGAAGTAAGCACATTTTCTTCATCGGTCAATGTACCGCCATCAAAGTAGTAACCCAAATCATAAAGCCGGTCATAGTTCAGACTGTCGGTGGTAAGTTCCGTATTACGGTTAATCATACGCACGTTTTCGCGCAACATGGCCAACTGCGACATACCGTCATAGTACAGGTAATCGCCGTAGATAAAGAGGGTATCGCCCTGCTCCATGCGCACATTTCCGAAGGCTTCGACCGAGTTGATTTTCTCGAAAATCAAGGCGCTGTCACAGAACATATACATGCTGTCGTGCTTCATCTTCACGGAGCCGATGAGCACTTGTACATCCGGACGCAACTCCTTGTCTGCCTGTGCCTCGTCGGCATACAGCAAGTCCACACGGGTTTTCTTCTTCCCCAGCGTGTCGGCCTTCGCGGGTTGAACCGCCACGGTTTTCTTCGGTGCATCAGCAGCCTTTTTCTTGTCCTGGGCACTGAGCAGACAGATGCCAAACAAGCATAGAATGCCTGCCAAGAGGTATCTATGCTTGTTCAGAAAATGAATTCTTGTATTCTTCTTTTGCATACAAAATCGATGTAAATCCCGCCGGATTAATCTTTAACCCAGCCCGGATACTTGAATGTACAGTTATTCTTCCAATTGTCCTTGATACGAACGTAGGTGTGTTTCTGTTTCTCACGGATCCACTTGTCCAACACTTCGTCACGACGCTTCTCCAGCACAATCTCTTTCAGGTTCTGATAGTCTTCGGAAATCGTTGCCTTATGGCCGTTTGTACGGTTCTTCAACTTCACAATCACGCACTCTTCCTTTCCGGTCTTTTGCGGAATCATGGTGAATGCTTCTGATATTTCGCCCACCTTCATCTTATCTACCACCTTCGCAATCTCGGGCGGAAGTTCCTGCATCTCAAATTTGGAAGTATTCGTATTGGGATTGGGCAGCAGACCGTGGTTGTTGCGGGTATCTTTGTCCTGTGAAAGCACAGAAGCAGCTTCTTCAAAAGTAAATTTGTTGCCACGGATGTCGTCGGCAATGGAGTCCAAGCGGGCACAGCCTGCTACCAGCGCCTCTTCCGGCACGTGGGGTTTCAGCAAGATGTGGCGTACCTTGATACGGTCACCACGTTTCTCCATCAACTGAATAATGTGGAAACCATACTCAGACTCAACAATCTTGGATACCTTGTTCGGGTCTTGCAGGTTGAAGGCTACGTTGGCAAAAGCGGGGTCCAGATAACCACGTCCGGTAAACGGCATTTCACCGCCATTGATGGCAGTACCGCGGTCGTCGGAGTACATACGTGCCAATACAGAGAAGCTCTCGCCATTATTCACGCGCTCCGTATATTCACGCAGACGGCTCTTTACATCTTCGATCTCTTCCAAAGGAATCTTAGGCTGCTGGGTGATGATCTGCACTTCTACCTGGGTAGGGATATAAGGGACACTATCCTGCGGCAGATCCTTGAAATAGCGGCGCACCTCGGCCGGAGTAATTTTGATGTCACCCACCAGTTTCTGCTGCATCTTCTGCACCTTCAAGCCTTCGCGTGCATTGTCGCGCAAGGTTTCACGAATCTGGCTGGAAGTCTTGTTGAAGTATTCCTCCATCTTCTCGCGCGAACCGATGTTGGCGATATACATATTCGTCATATAGTCCACACGCTGGATAACTTCGGCTTCGGATACCTCTATACTGTCGAGTGCAGCCTGATGAAGATACAACTTCTGGACGGCTATTTCCTCGGGGATTACACAATGAGGGTCACGATCAAATTTACGTCCTTCGTACTGGGCACTCATAAGTGCCTCCTCTACTTCGGACTTCAATATAGCCTCGTCGCCCACTACCCAAACTACCTCGTCAATCACGTTGTCTTGTCCATAAACGGTAGAACCGGCTAATAGCGTCAAGGCAAATAAAATTACAAACTTAAAGTTCATACTCATTTTCATTCTTGGTGTCTTATTCTAAATAATATTTAATCTTATCTCTTCTCACCGCCCGCTGGTACAAGTCGTCTTTTACCTGCTTCATAAATTCCACCTGCTTCACGTTCAGCAGCATATCCTTTACCTGGGTGCGGGCAAACTCATACGGTTCCTGTTCCCCCACCGGGCGATAATCGCTCACATTCAAAAAGTAGTAGAAAGCCGTATCCTTCAGTTCCACATGGCGGTTCTTGTCAAGGTACTCTTCTACATTGGGCATTTTCAGCGGCATTACATCCAGCACTTCCGATGCCGGTACCCATTTATCATAGAAGTACTCGTACTTCACGGCATTCTGCAAACTGTACTTCTCCAGATGCTCCACTGCTTCACGGGTTTCCGTCTTGTACCAACGCCGTACGTTAGCCAACTGCGGAGCCGTCAAGGGCACCTTGATGAACAAGCCCTTCATCAACGGACGTTCCACCTTAAAGAGCGCTTGGTTCTTTTCGTAGTACTCCGTCAATTCTTGTTCTGAAATCTCCTCTGATAGCCGTTGATGTATTAAAGCCTGTTGGTAAGTGTGCATTATCAATGCCTTGCGATAATTCTCTACAAGTTTATCTATTTCGGCGTTATTGGGGATATTACTTTGCGCTTTGTCATACAACAAAATATCTTCCACCCAATTACGGATATAATCTTCTGCAAACAACAAACTGTCGTCCTTGGACAAACCGGAAGGAAGCACCGATTGCAAATCTTCCCGGTAAAGGAAATTGCCGTCCAACTCCACTAACGGTGTCCGCCCTTTGTGGTCGTACTGCTCGCTGCACGCCGCACAGAGAAGGAAAATCAAAAGCCCCAAGCAGGTTGTTCGCATCACCAACTGATATTTACTTTGTTTCGAAATACGAAGATAGTGTTTTAATCGGTTGCATCAGTGATTATTAACGGTTTTTAAAACCTCTTGGTCAATTTCAACCTTACCGGCAGCACGCAAGGTCGCTATCCAATGCTTTTCCAAATGGTTCTGATAGTCGGCAGCAAGCTGCCTGCGCACCTCTTGGTAATCATCCGGGCCTTTCTGCTTCTCGCCTAAGACGGCAGTAAAAGGGAATGACAAAACGGGCGTTGCTTTGCCGTCTTTAAAGACTAAATCGTCCACATAAGCATTATCACCGGGGGCAAACAATCCTTGTTCTGCTTGTATCTTTGGCTCGGAGCCGGCATTGAAGGTCAGGCGAATGGCATCCAGCCATTCATCTTCGGGAATTTGCTTCAGAAACTTGCGTGCCTGTTTTGCCACACGCTTGGTGGTGCAATGCAGCACAATGCCCTTATAGCGTGGCCTTTCCCAATGATAATCCGAGCGATGCGATTCAAAATAGGCTTTCAGTCCGGCTTCATCCGTGGCACTGCGTTCACCCATCTCACGCTTGGTAATCTCAGCAAGCAACAGTTCGTCGCGATGCTCCTGCACAAGCAGATGGAAGTCCGGATATTTTTGTTCCAGATGAGTATTCTCGTAGTCGAGAACAGACTTCATGATGAAGCCGTCCAATTGTCTGCGTACGCCTTCGGGATGGGCAGCGGCAAAACGTACAAAGTCCTTTCCGGTATATGCTTTATCGCCCAATGTAAATAATGTCCGGGTGGTATTTCCTTTAGAAACCACCTCATTGATACCGGCTTTATCCGGTGTATAATGATATTCCTCTTTCAACTTTTCAACCAGGGCTTGCGTGCCTTTGTCCATGCTATGACGACGGGCCTGGCGGCGGATAATATCTTCCCTTAGTTCTTCAAAGGAAGGGATTTCTTTCCGTTCAAGCACTTTCACGATATGAATGCCCTGAGGGGTAAAGAAAGGGCGGGAAACTTCTCCAACCTGCAAGTCGAATGCAACGTCCTCAAACTCAACGGGCATCTGCAACCGGCTTATCCAAAAAGGTAGTTTCTCATCGGAGAACTTATCGACATAAACATCGAAACTTGCACCAGCATTATTGAGTGCCGCATGGATGGAATCCATCCTCGATTCCGCCTCACGCAGTGCATAGCCGGATACATTCTGGGGAAGATATTTAAAGATATGCCGTACACGCACTTGCCCTGCCCGCGGATGGGATTTCATCTTATCATAGGATTGCTGCGCAGCATGCTCCGCAGCTTCTTCATCTGTCAGATAAGACTTTACCAGCCGGCGGCGATAATCGTCCAGTTCCTCCCGGAAGGCGCGGGTGGTATCTATTCCGGCAGCCTCGGCTGCCGCCACCTTCAGTTTGGAGTTCACGAACAGATCGATAGATTCATTCAGTGCTTTCCGCCCTTTACTGGCAGATGGATTGTTCTTATGATATGCACGTTCAAACTCCGAGCGGGGAATATCCTTTCCATTGATACGCATCAGCACCGGGTCGTGTTGCGCCGCAACAGCCAATCCGAACCAAAGGAGAGCAAATGTAATAATCAATCTAACCATAAGCAGCATCCATCCTATTATTTTATACCGTGCAAATATAAACAAAATGCCCGGAAAGCAAACAAATACTTTCCGGGCATTCTTATTATGCTATCAATATTATTCAGGACGGCTGTAGTTGGGCGCCTCACTGGTGATAGCCACATCGTGCGGATGGCTTTCGAGTACACCGGCATTGGTGATGCGGGTGAACTTGGCATCGTGCAGCTTTTCAATGTTGGCAGCACCGCAATATCCCATGCCGGCACGCAAACCGCCGGTCAACTGATAAATCACCTCGTACAAAGTACCTTTGTAGGGCACACGGGCAGCAATACCTTCCGGCACCAGTTTCTTCACATCGCTTGTACTGCTCTGGAAGTAGCGGTCTTTTGAACCGTGCTCCATAGCTTCCAAAGAACCCATACCGCGATAAGATTTGAACTTACGGCCGTTGAAGATAATCGTTTCACCCGGAGATTCTTCCGTTCCGGCAACGAGCGAACCGATCATTACGCTGTAACCACCGGCAGCCAAAGCCTTCACAACATCGCCCGAGTAACGCAGACCACCATCGGCAATCAAAGGAATTCCGGTGCCTTTCAGTGCTTTTGCCACATCATATACGGCAGAAAGCTGGGGAACACCTACACCGGCTACCACACGGGTAGTACAGATAGAACCCGGGCCGATACCTACCTTCACTCCGTCGGCACCGGCTTCAACCAATGCCTTAGCAGCTTCTCCGGTAGCAATATTGCCTACTACGATATCAATACTCGGGAAACGCTTCTTTGCTTCTTTCAATTTCTCAATCACATACATAGAATGCCCGTGAGCCGTATCAATTACGATAGCATCTGCTCCGGCATCTACCAGCGCTTGCATACGAATCAGCATATCATCAGTCACGCCCACCCCGGCAGCAACACGAAGGCGGCCTTTGCTATCCTTGCAAGCCATCGGTTTGTCTTTAGCTTTGGTAATGTCTTTATAGGTAATCAAGCCTACCAGTTTGTTCTCTTTATCCACAACCGGAAGTTTCTCGATCTTGTGTTCCTGTAGAATTTGTGCAGCAGCCTCCAGGTCTGTAGTCTGATTGGTAGTAACGATATTTTCTTTCGTCATTACTTCATCGATACGCTTGCCAAGTTCCCTTTCGAAACGAAGGTCACGGTTGGTAACAATCCCCACCAGGTATCTTTCATCATCCACTACCGGAATGCCACCGATCTTATATTCCGCCATCAACGCCAAAGCATCTGCTACGGTAGAACCTCTTTTTATAGTCACCGGATCATAAATCATACCGTTTTCCGCACGCTTCACAATGGCAACCTGGCGTGCCTGTTCTTCAATAGACATGTTCTTATGGATGACACCGATACCACCTTCGCGGGCAATGGCAATAGCCATTTTCGCTTCGGTAACCGTATCCATAGCAGCAGTTACAAACGGGATTTTTAACTCAATGTTTCGTGAAAACTTTGTCGAAAGTTCGACAGTTTTGGGCAGTACTTCAGAATAAGCGGGGATCAACAATACGTCGTCGTAGGTCAACCCATCCATTACAATCTTATCAGCAATAAATGACATAGGGCTATGCGTTTAAAATTTATTGCGTGCAAATATACGGTTTTTATTCAAGATGGGAAAAGCTATGAATCTTTTTTTCTAATAAAATAGATTCTTAATATAGAAGGAGGAGCTAAGAATCACTCTCCGCCCCTCCCGACACGACAAACAACTAAAATGTCCGCTACTTGATACCGTCCAATGCTTTCTTTGCAGTGGCATTGGCGGGGTCGATAGCCAGAATTTTATTCCAAAATTCTTTTGAAGCAGGATAATCGCTTTTCAACAGATAGTAGTAGCCCAGGTAGCTGTAGCACTCTATCAATGCAGCGTTGTACTTCGGGTCGTTCTTTGCCTGCAATAAATCCGCTACCTTTTCATAATAAGGTTTTGCCAAGCCTGCTGTTGTTTCGGGATCTATGGCAGAATTGGTACGGGCGCGCCAAATATCTCCCAGGTAGCTGTCGGGGGCTTGACCGGCAACAAGGGCGAACACAGAATCGGCAGACTGCAACGCGGCTGCGCGGTCGGCAGGCTGAACGGCAGGTTCGTCCGTAGATGTTCCCGCTCCGTAATAGAGGCGCCCCAGTTGGAACAAGGTTTCGGGTGTCTTTTTATCTTGTGCCAATGCATCGTAATAGTTCCGGTAAGCGGCTATCGCCTTGGCGTAGTCGTTGTTCTGTTCGTAAGCATCGGAGATCTCGCGCCACACATCTATCTGGGTGCTGTCTTGCTCCAATGCCTTGCCATATTCCGCCACAGCCTGGTCGTACTTCTTCAAGGCACTCAGCAAAGCACCGTAATAACGGTAGTCCAAATAAGAATATTCGGCGTCATCCGAAGCATGGAAGAAGGCATCGGCATAGCGTTCGGCTTCTTCGTAGCGTTTCAGGTCGGTACTGTTGTACATGGCAAGGCGGTTGAAGGCTGCATGGCGGGCATTCTTCTCCAAACCTTTCCGGGCAACTTGCAAGGACTTCTCGAAGTCGTGGTTCAGGAACAGAGCGAAGGCATACTTCAACCGGTCGTCTTCCGTAGCCACAGGGGTGTCGATGAACTTGGCATAAGTCTCGGCAGCCTTTCCGAAACGGTTGTTAGTGTAATACACTTCGGCCAGTTCTTTATCGGCCTCCATGCAATCGGGAGCTATTGCCTTGAGTTGCTGCAACTTCTCGATAGCTTGCGAGGGGCTGGCAGATTTATAGGCTTGCGCATACTTCAGATAGCCTTCGCGATAATTAGGATCGAAGTAGATGGACTGTTCGTAGAGCTGGCAGGCCTTGCCCACATCCTTCCGGGCAAGTGCAATGTCACCTTCGAGTACAGAGACTTTCGGGTCTTTGTTGTCCGCCTTCTTTGCCAGTTCCAGGTAGTTCTCGGCTTCCGGCAGCTTTCCGGCATCCAGGTAGGCGCGGGCTACGGAGGTCACAAGCTCCACATTCTTTTTGTTCTTGCCTTTCAGCAGTACGCCGGCTTCGTCAAGAGCTTGTTCGGGGCTTGTCTTTATCAGGTTTTTCATTTTATCCAATCCCGCCTGCCACTCGGACGACGGTGTTTGGGCGGCGAGCGTAGCGGTCAGCAGCAGCGCTCCCATACATAATACGAATCTGTGTTTCATCTTTGTTTTCATTTTAGTTATTCATCTTTTACGTTTACCACGCGCACCGGCTGAGTGGCGGGCACCAGCCCCGACTTCAATATAATCCGCTGTCCCCGGTCGGAAGCGAGGAAGGAGGTAAATCCCCAGGGGAGTGCACCTCGCGGATCATTCAATAAAGCATAGATGCTTCGTGCCAACGGATAACTTCCGTAGAACAGATAGGCTTGATAGGGCTTGTAGCTATTCTCCGGTGTAGCCTTGTCCGCAGCACTGACGGACATCACCTGTACCTCTTTACTGAAAGAAAGCCCCGTACTGTCGTTGCGGTCGCTCAGCCAGTTCACACCGATAATGCCAATGGCATCGGGGGTACGGGCTACGTAGTCGATAACTTCCCGGTTCGTTTTCAGGGCCTTCACCCGGTTCGAAAGCGATGCTCCCTTGCAGATAGAATCCACCGCAAAGCGCACGGTACCGGAATTCTTATTGTCGAACACCAGACGAATACCTTTCAGGCGGGAGGCCGGATAAATGTCTGTCCACTGCTTGGCGTCTCCGGTCAGGATGCGACGGATGTCTTTTACTGTGATTAGCGAGTCAGGATTGCTACGGTGGGTTATCAATGCCAGTCCGTCTGTGGCAATCTTTATCTCCTGCGGAAAGAATTTACGGCTGTTGAAGGAGTTCATCTCCCCGGGAGTCAGCCTGCGGCTGGTGATTGCCAACCGCAGACTGTCCTTGAGCAAGAGATTGACGGCTTCAACTTCCGTCACATAACGGGGCACAATTCCTGCCAGGGGGAACAATCCTTCGAATACATCCACCTCTTCCTGCACGATGGGCCGGAAACTTTCGTCGGCAGCTATTGCAATCACGCCGGAAGTATAGGTATCCGTCTGGCCATCCCCGGGCTTGTTGCGACAGGCAGACAGCAGAGCCAGCACCACAAACAAACCTGTTAGCTGAATTTGTTTCACCGTTTTCATACACACACTTATTGTAACCTAAACACAATCGGAACTGTATATTTCACTGCCACTGCCTGGCCGTTTTGCTTGCCGGGTATCCAATTGGGCATTGAGAGAATCACCCGGACAGCTTCTTTGTCGCAGTAGGGGTCCAGGGTTTTGAGGACGGTCACATCCCGCACCTTGCCGTCCCTACCTACTACAAACTGGCAGATCACACGGCCTTGCACACCGTTTTCCTGTGCAGCCACCGGATACTTCATGTGGGTGGAGATGTATTTCATCAGTTCGGCGGGCCCGCCGGGGAAGGTAGGCATCTGCTCTACCATATCAAACACTTTTTCCTCGACTACAGGGGCTTGCGTGACGACTTGTTTCAAGTCGGCGATGTCCTTTCCGTTGGCTTCGTCGTTGCCTTTCACATCAGCGATGGAGATGGCGACTTTAGCCTGCGTCAGCTCGGTCTGACTTTTTATCTCATCTTCATCCCTCACTTCCTCGTCTTTCTTGATGACGGGAGCGGTGAACTTGATGGAGCTTTTCAGTGCGGGTGGTGGCGGGGCTATGGGCTCCACGCGTTTCATTTCTTCCTGCTTCACTTCGGGCTCCTCCAGTTGAGAGAGGGTAGTCACTTCGGTCATCACTTCTTTCTGTTTGGGAGTGGCCATCTTTATCAGCGTGGGAAGGCTGAAGCCTATCAGCGCTATGACGATCACCAATACCACAGCTATGTTGTGGCGTTTGGGAGAATCCTCACGCATCTTGTAGGCGCCGTACGCTTTATTCTTGCCGTTGAATATCAGGTCACACCATTCGGCAGAACTTAAATCTACTTTAGCCATATTCTTCTATATTTAATAGGTGTAACACATCATTCGGCAATATTCTGCGACAGGTTGCCCTTGCCTTCGTAGTTCTTTATCAGGAACCGGTCGGCTTCGGCAATGTCCGTTATCACATACTTGCCTATATTGCATATCTGCATTTCGTCGAGGGCATCAATCAGATTCTTGTACGAGGCGGCATCGGTGGCCTTGATAATGACCGTCGGTGTATCTTTCCCGCTCTTTATTTCGGAAAGCTGCTTCCGGTAGTCTTCTTCTGATATCTTTAGTTCCAGTTTCTGCTGCTTCAGTTTGTTCACTTCGTTCACAGCAGTTCTGTTGCGTTGCAGGAGCACTGTCCGCAGGCCGTCCGGCTGATAGGTAGTTTCCTTCAGCGAGGTGTAGTCTTTGTAGTTGGGCTCTCCTTCGTAATAATACAATTTGTTGTTATCGTCCAGCAGTAAGGTGATGGCTTGCGAAGCCTTCACTTTGGTCTGCTGCTCTTCGGTAATGCTCTTGTCGTTGCTCGGCATGCTTATCTCCATCGTCTGGGGCTTGCTCAGCGAGGTACAAAGCATGAAGAAGGTAATCAGCAGCATATTCATGTCCACCATCGGGGTGAAGTCCACCCTGACAGTCATTTTCTTCTGTTTGCTTTTTCCGCCTTTCTTATTGCCGCTCTCTTGTATTTCAGCCATAATGTTTCCCTTTCGTTAATCTTCAGCAGTGGTTTTCAGGGAAGTAATCAGATTGTACCGATTCTCCCTGAGGTCCTGAAGCGAGTTCATTACATTCTTTATTACGGAATAAGGAGTACCGGCATCTGCCTTGATGGCGATACGCAGGTCACTGTTCGCAGCACGTGCATTGCGCACCCAGGCTTTGAACTGGTTATCAATACTGTCAGTCGGTATTCCTTCATTCTTCAATACAGCATCCTGCCGGTCTTGCGGTAAGTCGAGGTATTTCTTCATGCTCTTCATCGGCACACCGAAAGTGGATGCCAGCATAAATTTCTTGGTTTCTTCCGGAGTAAAGGTTACTCCATATTCTTGCCCCATCGCTTCCAGCACATTGCGCAAGTCTGCCTGTTTGTCCAGGCTCATAAATACTTTTCCGCTCGGGTCGACCAGAATCTGGAGCACATTCGTCTCCGGAATCTTAATCTCTGATACGGAGGCGGGAGTGGTGACCTGCACCGGTTCTTTCTTCACAAACGTAGAAGTCAGCATGAAGAAGGTCAGCAGCAATACCGTCACGTCACTCATCGCCGTCATATCGATGAACGTACTTTTCTTTTTTATTTTCGCTCTACCCATAGTCGTTAAATTGAGAGATTGAATTATTTATGCGTAGCGGCAAAAGTCTGCACGATAGAGAAACCAACCTCGTCGAGGCTGTAGGTCAACTTATCAATCTTATTGGTATAGTAGTTATAGGAGATTACTGCCAGCGCACCGGTCAGGATACCGAAAGCAGTATTAATCAAGGCTTCCGAAATACCTTGCGACAGCGCCATAGAGTCGGCACTACCTCCGGCAGCCAGGGCGGCAAACGAACGTATCATACCGATAACCGTACCGAGCAATCCCATCAACGTGCCCAGCGTTGTTATGGTACCGATGACCGGAAGATTCTGCTCCATCATCGGCAATTCCAGCGCAGTGGCTTCTTCCAGTTCTTTCTGGATAGCAAGCAATTTCTGGTCTTTGGCCAGCTCGGTGTCATTCTCCATCTCGGCATACTTCTTTAAAGTAGCATTCACCACATTAGCCACGGAACCGCGCTGTGCATCACAAATCTGCTGCGCCTTCTTCATATCGCCGGCAGCCAGGGCAGCTTTGATATTAGCCACGAATTTAGCCAATGCCCCTTTGCCAAAAGCAGCACGGATAGCGATGTAACGTTCAATGCTAAGTGCAATAACGGTGAGCAAGAGGGTTTGAATCACCGGAACAATAAATCCACCTTTATATATAGTACCGAGGAAGTTTCCCGGCAACGGATGGTTGTTCGGATCGTTATTCATAAAGTTGGATGGATTACCCAACACGAAGTTAAACAGGAGCACGGCAATGATAAAGCAGATTATGATTACCCAACCGGCAGATTTGATACCTTTAAAGGAGGCGGAGTTTTTTTTAGTTGTTTCCATGATGATAAATTTAATTGTTCGTATTGAAAATAATTTTGCGATAAGGCACGCGCAAAAGGTCACCTACTTCGTTTCAGAAAAGAAGGGACAAAGGAAAATCAATAAGGAAAGTATTGGCTAAATCAAAATCCGCCGAAGCGTATAAATGTAGTAATCACTGCCCGTCAATGCGTAATACGGATCTTTATCCGAATAAAACAGTTTAGCCCAATCATGTACGAGAAGGTTCTCATGATTGGATAACATCAAAAGAATATTTTTAAGGGATAGGTTATCTTCAAGGATTCTACGCAGACGCTGCTGGTTCATAGAGTAAGTTTCGGAAACCGGTCTATTGCCCAATTCCATATCAGAAGTCCACGTGTATTTATTATCAGTAAATGCCGAACTCTTCTTTTCAAGATTATCCGAAGAAGAGCAGGAAGAGAAAGAAGCGGAGACTTCACTGGTTTTACCGACATTCACTGTTTTAAAGTCGATGGCTTTACCGCTAATACTGGAAGTCAGTATCAGTAAGGTGCATAGCCAAAGTATTTTTACAGTTGTTTTCATGTCGTCTCCAATATGTCTATAATAATAAACAGTTATCGCTTGTATTTGTTTTCAAGACTGACATTTTTTTTCACCGTACCAAAACAAGAAAGCCCCCACATCTTTCGATATGGAGGCTTCTTCTAAAACGGCGACTACCTACTCTCCCACTGTTACGCAGTACCA
>JAUUPT010000054.1 GCA_030843315.1 Bacteroidaceae bacterium
CAACGAATAGGATATCACAAGATTGGTCTTCTACCCCAAGAAGTTGGCGGTATATACCAGCGAGTCCTTGGGATAAGACAAGTACATATTCTTTATATATAAGGAATGGCTACGGTCTCTCCTTTCCCTAACAGACGGGATACTGAACAAGGCAAATCCGTCGTCATTGGGAATCACCATCAAGGAATCCGACAAAGGAATAATCGCCTCGAAAGTGGGAACAAGTTCAATAAGCGACTGCGAGACGGGATTGATACTTGTATTTGCTCCGCGCTTGTACGTCCCCAGGTTGGCAATACAGATTTCATGGGGACTCAGGCTGATTAGATGGTCGTTGTGTTCCAGCAAGCGCGTATAGGCAGTCGCCCCGTTCAGCAGGTTATTCATATCCGGACAGGGTTCTATGATGTCCTTATGCACATTGTATTTATAAATACCGTGAAGAGTGGCAAAATAGATGCGCCCCTCTATTTTGGACACATACATATCGCGGTCCGACGGAAATCCCTCGTTGATGCCGTAGGTTTTCGTATCGACCACCCTGGTCAAATCGCTGCTCAGTTCCAGGCGGGTGACATGATCGGTATTGTACGACCAGATAACCCGTTCATTCTCCTGTTCAAAGAGGCGGCACGAATCCGCCATGCCATCAATCTTGCATACTACCTGCCATTCGCCGTTCTTCTTCGCCACCAGATAGATACCATTATATACCCCCACATACATCATATCCGTGTGCCCCTCCACCAACTGACAAGACCATGCGCCCGTGATGTCCGTAATGCGCTTCATCGAAGTACCTTTGATAAGAAAAACGCCGCGGTCGTGCAGGCAGAAGAGTTCATCGCCTATGCGGCAAAGATTCCACACCTGCCCGCTGGACTGAGGCATGGGGTGAATATCCGGCAGGTTGCCATTTAGCCGCACCGGATAAGAGGTGTAATACAGTCCGCGGTTGGTTCCCAGATAGAGATACCCATCCTCCATTGCCGCCGTATATCCGGTACCGTAGGAGTAAGGATAAGAATAGAGATTGGTGAAAGGAGAACTGAGGCAAACGTAGTCAATGCCGCTATCCAGTCCCGCCCAAAGGTTGCCGGTAGGATCAAAAGAGACGGAAAGCACGGTATTGTTCCGTAATCCGTTGTATTCATTGAAATAACTCAGTTGAAGGGTGTTACAATCTATCAACACCAACCCTTTATGAATAGTTCCCAGAGCTATTTTGTCGTCTTTCTTCGCTACGCAGAATACTTCATTCTCGCGCATGAAATCCTCGGCACCGGTGATGAAAGGTTCTACTGTACGTCCGTCGCAATAATACAAACCGTTGTAGGCAGTCACCACCATCACACCCTTTTTATAAGGTATAATGCCGCGAATACGTTTGGAAGCTAGTTCGTCGGCTCCCTGCAGGGGGAAGAAAGTATTTCCTACCAGGAACCACACACCTTTGTCAGTACCTATATAAAGGATGCCGTTCACCATATTCGAGCAATCTATCTTGGCATCCATTTCGATGGCGGTGTACTTCCCGTTCAGATACTTTATCACGCGGTCGTCGCCCTGCATATACAAAATGTTGTCCACTTCATGAATTCCCCACACATTACCCAGGAAACGGAAATCACCGTCCAGTTTGTCGGACATACAGTGATACGTCAAAGAGCCGTCCGCATCGGGTTCAAAGTAACCGAATTCGTTGATACCACCCGCATAGATACGCTTTTGGGTAGCCGAAGCCAGCACCGAGCGCACATCCGAAGAGTTGTTCAGCGGAAAGACGCTCCATACGTTACCATCGAACTGCAACATTCCGTTCTTATTGGCAAAGTACACCCACTTGTCATCATAAGGTGCTATCTGCCACGTCTGCGCACCTTTGCCATAATCGTTCTTATCGAAGTTGACGATGAAACTGTTCCATTCGGCATACGTCTTAGAGAAGGGAAAAAGGGAAAAAAGAAGAAAGAAACAATATAGTGCGCGGTTTTTCATATATACAATCACTTCTTGGTTTACCAGTACAAAAATAATGTTTATTTTTAATACACCGCACTAAAGCTTCTTATTAATTTCAGCTGTATGTTTGCGCGACTTAAGACTGAAAGCCTTAACACCTACTTTTCTACCCAAAATGCCTGCTTTTCTTCTCTGAAAGCCCTATATTTCTTAGGACAGCATCCTATGTCTATTCTGTTTATACCTATTGTTTATTGCTTACCCACGAACGTAGTTCATATTGTTCACAAATGTGATTCATCTTCTTCACATACGTGGTTTACCTTACTCACATATGTAGGTAGGCAATAAACAATAGGTATAAACAGAACAAACATAAGGGATATAGAAAACAGACACAAGGCATCTACCTTTGAAACACAGGCAATTAACAGAGATAAGAGCTAAGAAGAAGGAATAAGATAGAGGGATAATTCAGAAAAGAACAAGATATAAAGACGATAAAACATGGAAAATCTGCGAGTGCAAGCAAATTGCTTGCACTCCTGCATACACTGCTTGCCTACACCGCTGAAATGCCGATGAATAAAGGGACATATACAATTAGTGCAAGCGTGTAAGCAAAATGATGATTAAAATACAGGTAGTGTGATTTCCGACTGAATGACAAACATCGGATATTAGATCTGCAGAAATCGCGTCAATCTGCGTTTCAAAAAAAAGCAGATAACACTTTCGTATCATCTGCTTTTCTTGAGCCTCTTGTCGGATTCGAACCAACGACCCCGAGATTACAAATCACGTGCTCTGGCCAACTGAGCTAAAGAGGCGGGTGGGTAAGCTATCTATATCGCGCCGCTACAACCAACTACCTTTGCTGCGATCAAGCCCTGGAGGATTCGAAGGGAGCTGGCCGTATAGGACTTACCCGTTTTCGTTTTGCGGTTGCAAAGGTAGACATTATTTTTATATCTGCAATACCCTACCCTAACTTTTTTCAACTTTAACAAGAATACCACCTATACATACAATATTATTTTTACCTTTGCGCCATATTTCTTAGAAAGATGGCAGAAAACAGAGGTTACATACAACGATACGCAATGCTATTCGGCACTTACATGGGAGGATATTGGATACTGAAGTTTATTCTCTTCCCGCTGGCGCTGACCATTCCCCTTTTATCTTTCCTTTTTATAGGGCTTACGCTGTGTGTTCCCTTTATGGGATATTACTATGCAAGAATGTACCGCAACCAGGTGTGCGGCGGAAGTATCAGCTTCTTGCACGCATGGGTATTTACGGTATTTATGTATATGTTTGCCGCACTGCTCACGGCTGTGGCGCACTATATCTATTTCCGCTTCATCGATCACGGTTTTGTAATCAGCACCTGCGAAATCGAGATAAATAACCTTGCCCGAAGCGGCATTCCGGGAATAGAGACTTATATAGACGCCTACAAAGAAATCTTGGACACAGCCCGGCAACTTACACCGATAGACATCACATTGCAATTGATATCATCGAATGTATTTTGCGGTGCGCTGCTCGCCTTCCCCACAGCATTGTTCGTCATGAGACAGAGAAGGCAGGATGAACCGGCAGGATGACAGAATAGTAACTTCAATCGTAACATAGATAATATTGTAAATAAGCAAATGGATATTTCAGTTGTCGTACCATTATATAATGAAGAGGAGTCGCTTCCCGAACTGTTCGCATGGATAGACCGGGTGATGAAAGCCAACAGCTTCTCTTATGAAGCGATTTTCGTGAACGACGGAAGTACCGACCGCTCCTGGCAGGTGATTGAACAACTGCAAGCACAAGCGCCGGATGTGGTACGCGGCATCAAGTTCCGACGCAACTACGGTAAATCACCTGCCCTGTTCTGTGGATTCGAGCAAGCGCAAGGCGATGTAGTGATAACGATGGATGCCGACCTTCAGGACAGTCCCGACGAAATACCGGAACTCTACCGCATGATTACCGAAGAAGGATACGACCTGGTATCCGGCTGGAAGCAGAAGCGTTACGACCCGCTATCCAAGACGCTGCCCACCAAACTATTCAATGCCACTGCACGCAAAGTATCCGGCATAAAGAACCTGCACGACTTCAACTGCGGACTGAAAGCTTATCGCAAGGACGTAGTGAAGAACATAGAAGTATACGGTGAAATGCACCGTTACATCCCTTACCTTGCCAAGAATGCCGGATTCAAGAAGATAGCCGAAAAGGTGGTTCAGCACCAGGCGCGGAAATACGGAAAGACGAAGTTCGGGTTAAGCCGCTTCTTCAACGGTTATCTGGACTTGATTTCGCTCTGGTTCCTCTCCACTTTCGGTATAAAGCCCATGCACTTCTTCGGAATACTGGGTTCGCTGATGTTCTTCTTCGGTTTTATAGCCGTTATCATAGTAGGTATCAGCAAGTTGTACTATATGCATCATGGCCTGCCCTACCGCCTCGTGACAGATTCTCCTTACTTCTACTTATCGCTGACGTCCATGATTATCGGTACGCAGTTGTTTGTAGGCGGATTCCTCGGAGAACTGATTTCGCGCAATGCTCCCGAACGAAATAAATATCAAATAGAGAAAACCATTTAACGATGAAAAGCTTAGTCAGACTTATAATACTCGGCGCTGTCCTTTGCCCCTTGATCAGTATTGCAGTTTCCTGCTCGGAAGAAGCGGATTGCTCGATGGCAACACGAGCCATGGTGCAATGTTACCTTTATACGATAGACCCTGAAACCAGAGTGGTGAAGAACGATACGCTCGACTCGCTGACGGTGACAGCATACGGCACGGACTCTATCATCATCAACAACCAGAAGAAGGTGCACGACCTGTCGCTGCCCCTGCGCTATACGGTAGACTCTACCAAACTGGTGTTCCGGTACAGCCGGACGAGAGTCGACACCGTCGTTATCCATCACACCAACACACCCTATTTCCTGTCGATGGATTGCGGCTATCAGATGAAGCAAGCTATCACGAAGATTGGTTATACCCGCCGTACCCTCGATTCTATTTATATAGCAAACAACGAAGCCACCAACTATGGAAAGGAAAATCTTAAATTATTCTATTAGTCTGGTGCTCTGCCTGCTGATGTCTTTTCCGCTGTGGGCGCAGGAGAAGAAGAAGGAGGTGCCGCAACAACCGCTGTACAACGGCGTGTCTGTGGGCGTGGAGTTGTGGGGACTTGCCAACTCGATGCTCGGAGGAGATTTCCTGAGTTCGGAAGTATCGGTGGACGTCAACCTGCGAAACCGCTTCTTCCCCGTCGTGGAACTGGGATATGGAACCACAGATACCTGGAATGATAAAGGCATACATTATGAAAGCAGCGCTCCTTACTTCCGCTTCGGAATAGATTATAATACGCTCTACAATAAGCAGCATGGCAATATGTTGCTCGTAGGATTGCGTTACGGCGCAACCAGTTTCAAGTATGACGTAGAAGCCCTGGGGCTGAAAGACCCTATTTATGGCGGAATGGTAGGAAACCCCAACCTGGAAGACGGGATTTGGGGCGGCAGTCTGCCCTATAATTACAAGGGAATGAAAGGTTCCATGCAATGGGCTGAGTTCTGCGTCGGTATCCGTGCCCATGTATGGAAAGCACTATACATGGGATGGTCGCTGCGCTTCAAGTTCAAGTTGTCCGCCACGACCGACGAGCATGGCGACCCGTGGTACGTACCCGGTTTCGGTAAATATGGCTCCAATACAATGGGGATAACCTATACGATAACATACAAACTACCTTTTTAGGACTTATGACAGGGTTAGAAATTTGGCTACTGGCTATAGGACTTGCGATGGATTGTTTCGCTGTATCTATAGCCAGCGGGATTATTTTGAAACAGACCAAACTGAAGCCTATGCTTGTAATGGCATTCTGCTTCGGTTTCTTCCAGGCGCTCATGCCCCTGTTGGGATGGATAGGCGCGAGTCAATTCAGCCATCTGATAGAGAGTATCGACCATTGGATTGCTTTCGGCATCCTCGCCTTCCTGGGCGGACGCATGGTGCGGGAATCTTTCAAAGAAGAAGATTGCAAGCACGAGTATGACCCCACCAGTCTTAAAGTAGTGCTGATGCTGGCAGTAGCAACCAGCATCGACGCATTGGCAGTGGGTGTTTCGTTTGCATTCCTAGGTGTCAAGGAGTTTTCGGCTATCCTCGTTCCCATCGGCATCATCGGGTTCGTGTCATTCGTCCTGTCGATGGCGGGATTGATGTTCGGTATCCGTTTCGGTTGCGGCATTGCCCGCAAGTTGCGTGCCGAACTGTGGGGCGGTATTATCCTTATTATTATTGGAACCAAGATACTGATTGAACATTTATTTTTTAGCTAACCACTCTTGATAAACAAATACGATTATGGAGAAGAAAGTACAACGAAATTTTTTATGGATTGCCCTGCTGGTATTGGGAACAATCTGGATACTCGCCCGCCACAACCAATCTATTCCTTACCAGACGGATAACGGACTGATATTCGGTACAGTATATAAGATAACTTACCAATCTGATACAAACCTGAAAGGAGAGATAGAAGCGGAACTCAAACGTTTCAACAGTTCTCTGTCTCCATTCGACGGTACGTCGACCATCAGCCGCATTAACCTGAATGAAGACATCGTGCCCGACACGTTCTTCGTCAATGTATTCCGCCGCAGCATGGAGATATCCAAAGAAACTGACGGTGCATTCGATATAACCGTTGCCCCGCTTGCCAATGCCTGGGGATTTGGTTTCAAGCAAGGAGATTTCCCGGATTCTACCATGATAAACAATCTGTTGGAGATTACCGGTTATGAGAAGGTGGCACTGTCGGCAGACGGCAAGGTGGTGAAAGAAGATCCACGCATCATGTTCTCGTGCAGCGCCGTTGCCAAAGGCTATGCGGTAGATGTCATAGCACAGTTGCTGGAGAAGAAGGGGATTCAGAACTTCATGGTCGATATCGGCGGAGAGGTCGTTGTTCACGGAAAGAATCCGAAAGATACCCTTTGGCGTATCGGAATCAATAAGCCGATAGACGATTCATTGTCGGTGAATCAGGAGTTGCAGACGGTGCTGCAAATCACGGATGCAGGCATGGCTACTTCCGGTAACTATCGCAACTACTACTATAAAGACGGAAAGAAATATGCTCATACCATCGACCCGCGAACGGGCTACCCGGTGCAGCACAATATCCTGTCGGCCACTGTCATTGCCAAAGACTGCATGAGTGCAGATGCATACGCCACCGCATTCATGGTGATGGGACTGGAAAAAGCCGAGCAGTTTGCTGACGCGCACCCGGATATAGATGCCTGCTTCATCTATTCTGATGAAACAGGCAAGCTGCAAATGTATCTGACAAAGGGAATGGAGAAGTATGTTACAACCCCTTAATCGTCTTCATCAACTGTTCTCCCAATCCGATAGTGTAACCTTGTGATACAAAGACTACCCGGTTGAATGTATCGGCTATGATGAATATCGGCAAAGAGCCTTTATTCCTTAACTTCATGCCATCCGCTATCTGTGCGGAGATGCCGTCGGTATCGATGCCATATATAATGGTAGAGGGAAGTTCGGGGAATGCATCTTTAACGAACTTCCCGGATGCAGCCTCATCGGGGAAAAGCAACACCATCTTCCGTCCCCACTTCTCAAGATCGGCCTTGAATGCGGCAATATCGCGCAATGCATGATTGGTAGGTTCCTGGTTGACGCCTAATATACCGACTACGAAATAGCCGCGTCCGCAGGCTTGCAACAAGCTTTGACGGGATGATGCATCGCCCAGCGGGGTGAACGGAGACTCCGAGTCGAAGTTTCCGATAACCTGCACCTCATCCTTACTTTCGCGCATCACCAGGTCGATATCCGTCGTCTCTCCCGGCAGTATACTGAAGAAGGTAGCTTTGGAAAGCACTGCGCCACTGGCGAGGCGGGTACCCGTGACCAATACATAATCTCCGGCATCAAGCGATGTGCCTGTTTTCAGCAAACTGTTCCAGGATGCACCGGCGTCTTCGTCGTAAGTCAGCAGTTGCAAGTTGCCTTGCGGAGTCAGTTTGGAAAGGGTGAAATGGGAATAATATTTCGGATTATCCAATGACTGAATCGGAGTATATTTAGCAACCAACCTGCCTTTCTGCGCAGAAGCCTGTCCGGTTGCCTCAAAGTTTACGTCGACAGCACCGTCATCTTCTATCAACTGTACCTTGCCGGTCACCTCTTCAATGCGTGCCGGAATGCCCATGCTTCGAGCCATAGACACAAAGAATATATCGCGGCTGTGAGAATCGGCCACACGCGCTTTCCATACTCCCTCGGGAGAGATAGGCGCTCCACCCAGGTTGCAGTCCTTATCCACCCGGATGTTTGCTGCCACCCATTCCACCAGCTTCATCGGATCGGCCACATAAGCCTCAGCTTCTTCTTTCGGAACTACCTTGCCGAAGAATGCTTTATACGGAGTCAGCGTTTCATTGCTCACACGCGGATTGCGCACATATCTGCGGAAGTACTCGGCGTTGACGCGCATACGGGATTGCATATGATCCATCAATACTTCAAAACGAACGTCACGAAGGTCTTTTGCCGAAATCTGCTGCAAAAGGTCGATGCCTCCCCTCTTTGATTTCTCTGAACGCAGGCGGGTCATAAAATCGGCCAGTACCCGATGATTGCCGCGAGAAGCGACCAGGATGGCTGCTACTGCATCTTCGTCCAACTTATATTGCTTTGCAAAATAGCGTGCCGTTTCATCCGTCATGAACGTAGCGACGTAGGCATTGCGGATCGAATCTTCCTGAGCCATACGACGGTCGTTCTCCGCCCGTTGTTCGGGAGTTACTTCGGGCAGATTGGCAGTTTCAGCCGGGGGAACGATGTCAAAGTCTACCGCGAAGCTCTCCCCACCCTTTTTATCAAGTGTCACTGTCAGTTCCGACTGCTTGCCGAAGGAGAGTTTGGCAAAGCCGAACTTCCCGTCTTTCGACGCCCACACCAGCATATCCCCTTTTCCGGCAGTCAAGCCGCAAACGCCATCGGCATCGGTATGCTTGGTGGCTACCGTATAAAATTCGGCATAGTTGTATAGCTTGAATTCCACGCGTGCATCCGCCACCGGATTGCCTTGCCCGTCCTTCACCATGACAGAAGCCCTGGCAGTAGGCGCGTAGTTACCAATCACATTGATTTCGGTATAATTGGGAGTAACGGTCATCACTTCTTCCGCCCCCTCATAACGCCCGAATACCTTGGTGTGCATCAGCATACCCCGGCTGGCGGGTGCATTGAACCAACCGAGGTCGAGCACCGGTTCCGGTTCGCAAGCTCCAAGGAAATGCCATTTCCCATCTGCCCAAGCCTCTACCCATGCATGGTTGTCGTCGGTATGTGCCCAGCGTGGTGTATATACCTGCCGTGCCGGAATGCCCACCGAACGAAGCGCAGCGACGAGCAACGTAGATTCCTCGCCACAGCGTCCGTAAGCTGTGCGCACCGTTGCCAGCGGCGAACTGGTGCGGGAGTCGGAAGGGGTATAAATAGCCTTCTCGTGACACCAGTGGTTCACTTCCAGGATGGCGTCACGGAGAGAAAGGGACTTCACGCGATTCTTCAGTTCTTCGTAGAACACTACCCGCGCACTGTCCAGCGGTTCATTATTCACCCGCACCGGAAGCACAAAGTGCCGGAACACATCCTCGGGAATCTGTTTCCCCCAAGGCATCTCCTGCCCGGCCTGCTGTGCGGCACGCACGTTCATCAGATGGAACTTCCCGGAATAGTCGGCGATATCCGCCACGGGCATATAAGCATAGAGAAACTCCAACGCTTCCCGCTCATACGTCGTCAGGTCCGTATCGAACAGGGCAAATAGGTCACCTTGCGGCAACGAAGCCTCTTTCTGCTGAAAGTCCTGCTCCACGCGTTGGCGATAAGAAGCATCCGTTATAAAATGGGAGTCACTGCAAGCAGTGAGCAGGCCTATCAGCCCGAGAATTCCGAGAAGTCGTGTAGCTCGTTTCATAATGCACAATATTAAGGTGAGCCACAAATTTAGGGAATATATTCGGATTCTACTTCAAATGTATCACCAAAGTCGTATCTTCCGAGAAGGTGAAACGGCATTTTTCGTAAGACGGCGGACCCATTACGCCTTGGGCGTCGTTGCTGAAACCGAACTTCTCCTTGGGAATGCCGAAGGCGGCGGTGTCCAGTTTCGCGTTGCCGTTTTCATCTTGAAACAGGGAGATGGCGTATGTACCCGCAGGGAGTCCCTGGCAAGGAATGGAGAGTACTTTGTCTTTGACGTCAATCCGAAAGGCTGTCAGGGGTTTCTTCATGAAGGTTTCTTCCGAATTGTAGATGGCGACGTAGAGATGTCCTTCCACTTTTTCGATGCCGCGTACTTCGAGTGTCAAGTTCTGCGCAAACAGCAGCTGAGCTGCACCTTGCAATACAAATACCAGAAAAATAATCATTGTTCTCATTTTCGTTGTTTTTTAAAAAGTTAATAATAATATTCTACAAGATTACAAATTATATAAACAGTCGTCACCATAGCCTGCCTCTGTCGTTACCTTAGGGTACCTCTGTCGTATACTTAGGGTACCTCTGTCGTAACCTTAGGGTATCTCTGTCGTATAGTGAGACCACCTTCTTTTAACACCTTAATAATCAATGCATTACAAAAAGATTATTTTAGTGCTTTTATAGTCAATAAATCCATACAAAGTATATAACAAATCTGTTCCACGGCTTTAGAAGTTAGATACATCATAAGCTGCCTTCTTGCCCAAGGTAATGAATACCCCGACGTAGAAAGAGTGGTCGCTGGATGCCAGTATGGCTTTGTTATCCACCCTTCCGAATTCGTTCTTCCGGCACAGCACGTTGGTGGCGGAAGCATGGATAATCACCTTCCGGCTTGCCAGGAAAGTCAGCCCCAGGTCGAGGTTGTTATAGGGTTTCACTTCATCGTTCATCAAGCCCGGACGTGCGGGATTGTGATAAGGGCGGCCGCTGCTGAAGCGATTCGTCACACTGAGGATGGAGTGCAGGCGGGGAATGGAGTATTTCACTACCGCAGCCACGTTGTGGCGGGTGGCATACTGGGGCGTGGTCATTTCAGTATATTCCTGATACTTGCGTTTGGAGATATTGTAGCTGTACGCAAGCTGGTATTCCAGATTCCTCAGCAAAGCCCTGTCACGAAAGAAAAGGTCGATGCCGTGGCTATGCCCGTAGCCGCCGGAAGTCAGAAAAGAGGCTTCCGCACCTGAGTTGGCGCTTGCTTCGGCATCAGTCTCCAATAGTGCCAGGCGGTCGTAATCCTTATAATAGAACTCGGCTTTGTAGAAGCGCCCTTCGTGCTCGTATTGCGCGCCCAGGTTATACTGCACGCAGGCTTCGGAGCTTAAATCGGGCTGACGTATCAGGTAAGTATTCTCCGGCAACTGTGTATATCGCCCCACGATGCCCGAAAGCATCACATCGCCCCAATAATAATTCACTGCCAACCGTGGAGAGAAGTTCATCTTCCGGTTGCACGTGGTATACTCCGTACGGAAAGAAAGCTCCGCCTTCAACTGTTCCACCGGATAATAGGTAGCGGAAACAAAACCCGCGTTGACAGAAGGCGACATACAGTTGCGGTCGTCTATGACGGACAGTTGGTAGTGGTTTTCGTAACGACGGACGAAACTCTCAAAGCCCAGGTCGAGGCGGAAGGCCGGAGAAAGGCGCTTTGAAGTCTTTGCCTTCAAATGCAGCTCCTGCTGACGCTCCAGCCAATTGTCTCCGGGGGCGGAAGCACCGCCTATGTTCTGCTCATAGAAGGAGTAGGCTGCTCCTGCAAACCAGTTCCAGTCTCCCGAAGTGCGGCGGCGGAACGTGGCATTGATGTAGAGGTTATCCTCTCCCAGCCCGAAGATCCGGCGGTCTTTGCCTTCGTATGTAGACAAGTCCGTGCGGTCGTATTGTGCATAAATCTTCCATGCTGTCGCCTCATCGGGCGTATATCTGAACTGGGCAGCTCCGGAGAACATCCGATAAGGATCTTTGAAGTCCCTACGCCCGGAGTAGATTTTATCGTACAAGCCCAGATTCTGATAATTCAGGTCCACGGAGAGCGAGCCTTCATCGAAAGCGCGTGTGCCGCCACCGCCTACCCCGACTACGGAAGCATTCACCCCTACTTTATTGACTTTGCTGTAATCCTTCGTTTCCAGTGGCAGCACTGCCGAAAGCGCCTCGCCATACTCTTGCGAAGCACCGCCCGACGCCAGATTGATACCACTGAACATAAAAGTAGAATAGCGGCTACGCGCCGGGGTATTTATCCCGGTGGAAGTATAAGGATTCAGCACGTGCATCCCGTCAATGTAAGTCTGCGTTTCGTAGCTGCTTCCGCCGCGTACCAGCAATTCGCCGCTTTCGCCCTGCACCTGCGTGCCCGGCAGGGTTTGCAGCGCCTTGTACAAATCACCGTTCGCACCGCCCACGGTCACCAGTTCCACCGGACTCAGGTCGCTCCACCGGCTGTTGGCGGCAGGCGTCCTATGCCCCTTTACCACTACTTCTTCCAGGCCGATGCTGTCGATATTGAACTTCAAGTGTACCGTATCCGTCACCGCCTTTTGTGCAACAGAATATTGTGCAATGAGCAAAGCGCCTAAAGCTAAAAAGAGAATTCTTCGTTTCATATCTATACGTTTGTTTCGATTTCCATCGGCAAACATATAGGAAGAATTCCGGGCAAAAAAATATCCGGGACAGACAGCCCGGATATGTGACCAATAGCAAACGCCTTGTGACGAACAGCCTATTTCTGTGACGAATGACTAATCTTCTACCTTGCTTTCTATCAACATCTTCACCTCTTTAGTATACGCTCTGGACACAGGTACTTCCTCCTCACAGCCCTCCAGCCGCAAACGGTACCCCTGTGAATTTCCATCCACCTTCACCACCTGCCGTATGTTCACCAGGAAGGCGCGATGGCAGCGAATAATAAAAGGGAAAGCAGCTACCGTTTCTTCGGCCTGCTTCATGGTGATGCGCAGCAATTTCTGCACCGCCTTCCCGCTTTTAGCCGAGCGATAGTTCACTTTTACATAGTTCCCTTCCGCCTCTGCATAAAGGAATTTATCGGCCTCCACCTCCAGCACCTCCTTGGTGCCACCGGAGAATACAAGAATCTCCGAAGCAACGTTTTCTTCCTTCAAAGCAGCTTCTCCAGCACCGGAAATCATCTTTATATCCTTAGAAGAGAGCTTCCCCGAAAGATGGAAGTTCATCTCCGTTGCTTCCTTCAAGTTGCGGGTCAACTGCAAATTGCGGTTCCACATCAAAAAGATAACTGTAGGAAAAGGTGCAAGTATAGCCACCCAACACAATGCCAGAAAGAACAGCCGTACATCCGGCCATACCTCCATCAGCCACGACAGGTACAGCCAAAGCCCCACAGCAATCAACAAAAGGAGCAGGCACAGATTCAAGACATGCCTGCCCAACGTCCAGTTCTGCTCCCTATAATAAAAAGGAAACAGTGTAGGGAGCAGATATACACAAATGACCGATGACAGTGCCGCTATGCCCGCAGATCCCAAAGTCATCAGGAATTTGCTTCCCTGTATCTGCGAAATACCAAACGGTTGAAGCAAATAGAGTATCAGGAAAATAATGCCCGAAGGTATCACCACCACTTTCCATCGCTGATAAAGCATGGGATATGGGCTTCGAAGGAGTTCTATAAGTTTGTTCATTGCTGCTATACCTTATATAGTATGGAGCAAAGATATGCAATAAATTTGTAATACACAGATTGCAAAAACCACTATTTTCAGAAAAAAGAGAGGTAAAAACGAAGATTTTTATGTTATAGAACATCTTTTTCGAGAACAATTCGTATCTTTGCAGCGTTATAAGATAAAAGAAAAAGATGTAGAACCCGCTTTCCGAAACGCGGAAAGCACAAAATTAGACGATTATGAAAAAGAATGCAAATGAAATCTTTATGTTACAGTACCGTATCAAACGCTATCAAGCAATGGGAAACGGAACAATGTGCCAGGCTTTGAATGGCAAACTGCAAAAACTGCTTGCAAAGCAGTCACACATTACCATGTAAACAACACCTTTAAATAAAATGAATAAGGGCGGAAAACTGAAAGTTCTTCGCCCTTTTCTATTTGTCGCGTTTCTCATAGTATATTAATCAGATACAATATCTTTCCCGAAAGGTGTCAATGCCAGTGCAGCCAATTTGAAATGCTGCATGCCGAAAGGAATGCCGATAATGGTAATACACAGCACTACTCCGAAAATCATGTGTGAAAGGCTGATCCAAATACCTCCCAAGAGTATCCACAACACATTCATCAGTACATAAAGACAGCCGCTCGAACGCTCACCGCTACGCACCTCCTTGCCGAAAGGCCACAACGCAAGCCCCGCCATTTTCAACGTCTGCATACCAAAAGGAATACCGACAATGGTAAACATCATCAGCACACTGGCTATAAGATATTCTACAGCGGTAAAGATACCACCAAATATCAACCATAAGAGATTCATTAAACACCCCATCGTATTCTATTTTTATATTCCAGTCACAAATATAGCATTATATTTATGAATCCAACCCATGAATATCAATAAGCTTTCCCCACCACAAACTCACTCTGCACTTTTACCTCCTTGCCATCGGCCGAAATGCCCTGCAAGGTGACAGTGTATGTTCCGTTCATATCGGAAGTATAGAAATGGACTGTGCCCGTATCGGAAGTAATCTCGGGATTCCAATAAAGCGTATGGCGGAAATCGGGAATACGGGAGTTGAGTTGCCCTTCCGACCGATATTCGGGAGCGACAAATGCCGGTTGTTTCTGCGGAAACTCATAAGAGAATAATTGCGAATTTTCATCCAGCCGCATATCGGGCATGGTACCTTCATGCGTCACGAGCGATAGAATGCCATCATACAACTCGTCTCCGAAGCTATATTTTCCGGTATACCGGTGTATATAGTGAAGCCGGCGGGCATCATAGTTCAATATGGCTTCATGATCCTGAATCGGCACCCCATCCAGCAGTACCAACGTCTTCATGGTGCTGAACTTCCAAACATCCGGTTGCAATATCTGAATGATACTTTTACCGCCCACTTTGCTGGCGCGTACTCCCAAAACAAACTCAATCAACGTTTCGCGCACCGTGTTGAAACGCACATACTCATCCAGATTGTAGGTAGATGTAGGTGCAAAGCCATGTAGTTGTTTCAATATCCCCTGTGTCTGCACAGAATCTACCGGCAGAAGGGGGTGCAATTGCGCACCAAAACTGCGTTCTATCAGCGCATCTTCCCGAAACGACAAACGAAGTTTTGGAAGTATTTTTGCCACTATCCCGGCAAAGGGAGAAACAAGTTCCACTCTGTAGGGAACCTTCTCTTCGGGGAAAGCGCCCAGCACTATTTCCTGCATATCCGTTACTTCAGTAGTATAGAAAGCATGCGTACCGTCGGGCTGGGGCTGCCCGTCGAAAACACGGATGTCCTTACCGACACACGACAACTTCGCATTGACAGGAACAGAAGTTGGCCCTACCAGCTTTCCGGTCACGATATGCCCTTCACACTCTGCTATAAAATGCCGGTTCGGAGCACTATTATCGCCCTTCTCCCCATCGGGCTGTGAGGGGAAACCGGATAACACGCAGTCTTGCCGCACCACAGACAAACTCAATTCTTTAGTACCGACAGGCAGTTTGGGCAGGATCAGAGTTACCCTGTTGCGATTCCCGTATACTTGTTTATCCGTCATCAGAGGTGCCAATGAAGATCCTCTGCCGGGTGAAACGGTAGAAGTAGAATCGCTGATAAGTTCCACATTATCTTCCTCCGTAGCCTGAGTGGTATTCAGCAACGCGATATACTTCTTGGGAAAACAGCTTTCCGGCCGGTTCCTCATATAGCGTGTGTATGCCGTAAGCTGATAAGCTCCCGTATGCATGGTCTGGGGAAGCCTGATACGCCCCCACCCGTTTCCGTTCTGCAAATCAATCTTGCCTTGCGCATAGACTTGCCTGGTATCGCCGATTTCCACATAAGCCACACGGCTCAGCACACTTTCGTGGAGCAACGAGTCCGTCACGCAAACCTTCACCCACAAGTATTCTCCTGCCACATAGCATTCCTTGTCTGTATAAATACGCATGGATTCAACTGTCTGGGCATATACCCCCAGTGCAACAATCCAACCGATGATGATAGCTATTATTCTTTTCATGCCATTCCGTTATTAATTGATTTCGTCCGGCCAGAACGAAGGTTTATTCAGGGTGGCGCCCAATGAACGTACATCCGTACATTCCACCGGAGCCCAGGCACATTCATCCCGCGGTCCGAATGCACTCCAGGCAACCAGGCGGTATCCCAACAAATACAATCCGATATCATAATGCTTACCCACAGTCTCCTTATCCAGAATACTACAATCGCGCAAGCTGAGGAATTGCACCTCTTTGCTCGAAAAGCTGAGCCGGTATTCCGCCACATTCATATTGACTCCCACATAACCTATCACCTGCTTATTCGGATTGCTGCACACGATATTCGTAGGCAGTTCCGACGGTTGGGGAGCAAATATGCCACCCATTTCCTCACTAATCTTCACCTTCTCCTGATAATATTCATACTCGCCCTTCGATACTTTGCGCTGCCTCATCATCGTGCTGTAATAACAAGACACGCGGTCATCGTGCGAAGCGATAGAGTACACACGCTTATCCTTCAGCCGGTTGTCCACATGCGCTTCCGTAGTACCTATCAATGTTTCGGTAGACAGCACATGACACCACCCCTTTGCATAAGGAGGACTGGGATAAATGGTTACGGTATTGGTTTCGGGCTCATAATAATAGATAGTGGCATATTTAGCCCTTACTTCCCAGTCTTCCTCATAAGTCCACATATAGTAGGCGGCACCCTGGCTATGCGTATCGATACAAATATAGATATCACCGTATTCCTTCGGCTGGTCGAAAGTAACATTGTCTATCGCTTCCGTCTCTATCGGCTTCTGAGGATCGGAAGTGTAGGTATCTCCGTTATATACAATTTCCAGATTATAGCTGACATCCTTATTTAATGTCCCGATATCAACCTGATATCTTCCGTTACCCAAAGGCACTCCATCGAGATGCAAGCCGTCGCTCCCCATCACACTGAGTTTGGCATTTACCTGGTTATAATCTTGAGGCAATTCCTCTGCGTCCAGGGCTATGCTGCGGCTCAGGTAGAAAACGACCGTACTGTCCGATATGATATTGCCTTCCACAACAAGCAATCCCGCATTGTCATCCGGCAGATGTGCATCGAATTTATCTACACAGTTACTAATGACAAGCCCCAGTAAACAGATCCATACTCCTATGCTGATTTTCTTCTTCATATCGCTTTAGAATTTAATATTATAAGTAACAAAAGGAATGGGGGCGCCGAAGATGGACATCTTGTAGCCTTGAATCTTATTATTCTCGGATACATAATAGATGGAATAGGCATTCCTCCTCCCGGTCAGGTTATAGATGCCGAAGGAAATAGAGCTATGCGTCAGCAACGTCAGGTGATGGCTCGGCTCGACATTGAATGACAAGTCCAGGCGGAAGTAATCGGGGATGCGATAGCTGTTGCGGTCGGTATAATAGACTTGCATCTTCTTCAGACCCTGGTCATAATACTGTCCGGCAGGTATCGTAGTGGGACGCCCCGTACTGTAGTCCATATTGAACGACATACTGTATCGACGTGTAAACTTGTAGTTCCCCACCAGTTTGAAGTCATGCGGCTTATCATATTCCGTCGGATACCATTCCCCCCTATTCACGGGGCGGGTGATGCGCGGATCATTCTGCCGCAAGAAGGTGCGGGAATAGGTATAACTTACCCAACCGTTCAGTTTGCCTATCGGTTTCTTCACCTGTAACTCAACGCCGTAGGCATATCCCTCCGTATTGATAACGTCCGTCTCCAAGTGATGATTCATCAGCAACTTGGCGGAACTGCGGTAATCCAGATAATCGGTCAGTTCCTTGTAGTATCCCTCTACCGATAACTCCAGCACCTGCCCCGGTGTATTATAGTAAGCGCCTGCCGCTACCTGCCAGCCGGTCTGAGGCTTGATGTTAGGATCACTCAGCCTCCAGGTATCCGTGGGTGACATGATTGTAGTATTCGACACTTTATGGATGTACTGGCGCATTGTATTGAAACCTGCCTTCACCGAGAAGTCGTCCGTAAAAGCATATCGCGCCGACAGCCGGAATTCCGGTCCGTGATAAGTCTTGATGATCTCTCCGTTCCCTGCCGTGACAGAGTCCACCACCGCAGTGAGAGAAGGCAACGTGCCTTCCGGATACGTATAATAAGTGCGCGGCCCTAAAGCATTAAATATAGAGTAGCGTATCCCTGCATTGACAGAGAACTTGGAAGTAATATCCCACTGGTCGCCCACATAGACGGCACTTTCCAGTGCTTTGTCCCGCTGTAGTTCATCGCGCTTCACCAACGAGCCTGCACCCAGTGGTTCATAAGTTCCCGTGTTCACATTGTAGAGTTGGCTCATCAGCCCAAAGTTCAGCGCATGTCCATGACCGGCATCAAAGACGAAGTCGGCTTTTCCAAACCACTGGTTGATGGCAAAAGACAGCCGCGCCGCCGACGTTGTTTCCACGGTTTCGTCGTTCAGATAGTCGTAGTGGTCGTAGCCGAAAGAGAAATTCGCCGTCAGTTTCTCTGCAAAGATGCTTCGCCAGTTTACTGAAAAGTTCATATTATTGTAGGCATACTTCTCATTATCATTAAAGGCAAAGCGGTCATGGCTATAATAACCGTAGACATTCAGCTTGTTGCGCTCGTTCAAGGTATGCGAGAATACAGCGCCCAGGTCGTAGAATCCCGCATTTCCGTCGCGGTAGCCACTCTTGCTGGGCAGTGTCTTCATAATCCAGTCCGAATAGGTGGTACGCCCGCTCAGCAGAAGGGATGTTTTCTCTTTTATAATAGGAATCTCAAGGTTCAGCTTGCTGGTGACAAGCCCGATGCCTGCCGAGCCGGTGAACTTCTCCTTATTGGCTTCCTTACTGGTGATGTTCAGCACAGAGGCGATGCGCCCGCCATACTGGCTGGGAATACTGCTCTTATAGAGTTCCGCATCTTTTATCATATCCGAGTTGAAGGCCGTGAAGAAGCCGAAGAGGTGGTTCGGATTATAAATCGTTCCGTTGTTGAGCAACAGCAAGTTCTGGTCGGCAGCACTTCCGCGCACGTTGTAGCCGCTGGATGCCTCGCCCACCGTCTTGATGCCGGGAAGGGTCTGTATCATCTTCAGCACATCCACTTCGCCCATAGCCGTGGGGATGTTCTTCAGTAAAGCAGGCTGGAATTTCTCCATACCCAGTTGTACACTCTTCACATTCTGCACGCGCCCGGAAACGATGAGCACTTCGTCCAGCATATGGTTTTCTTCTTCCAGCTCGATGTGTGCAATACCATCATTGTAAACCATGAATTGCCGGCGGGTCTCTTTGATATTCATCCCGCTGATTTCGATAACATTATATCCAACGGGCAGTTTAATGGAGAATTCCCCCCGGGGATTGGTAGTAGTGGCCACCCACGGCTCACGGTGTACGATATTGATGCCGGATAAATTCTGCCCGGTCTTGAAGTCCATCACTTTTCCGGTCAGTGTCACCATATCTCCGGCGGCAGATTTATGCTTGTCTCCTATCTCATAGACTTTATTTTCGGACGAAGAGTTCACCACAGGAATATAAGAGGATAGATGTTCGTCACCTGCTCCGGACTTCTCGCCCCTCAGCACCGGCGGCAGGGAAGTGGCAAGGAATGCCTCCGGCAAAACGAATATCTTGTTTTCATAAACCGTCACTTTATAGGGAGTCACAGCCAGAGCCTGCCGCAAGTGTTCGGCAGTAGGCTCCTTTGTCTCAATCCGCTTCACAAGAAAAGGTTCTGTGATAGTAGTATAGATGTGGCAGGAAGTACTTTTCTCCACAGCATCCATCAATTCGAATACAGAAATGCTATCGGTAGCCGCCGGCTGTTGCTGCTGCGCAAATGCAGAAAAAGGGGACAGAATGAGAAGTAAGGCTACTATATACTTTATATTATATGCTTTCATCGTTCTATTTCTTAGTGGATTAAGGAATCGGCATATTCTGCCAACACAGCCATGGAGCGTGCACGGTTATCTTCTCCGAAGTCCAAATGTTTCTGCCGGCAATAGGCTTTCAACTGTTTCTTATAAGTAGGGAAAAGTTTCAGGAAACCGGAGCGGGAAGTAATGGTACGGTCAGTTCCATCCTTGTGGAGAACGAAGTAAACTTTCTTCTTGAACTGACCGTAAAAGCGATTATCCTTTTGTACCTGTACATCTACGGCAGTTACAAAATACTGCATCAGGCGCATTTGCGGACTGTCGAACAACAGGGCAGCAAACCTGTCGCCTCTCGGTATAAACTTCAGACCGTCCATAATGAAGTAATCCACTTTCCTCATATCCGCCTGCATAATCGTCCGCTTTTCCGGGGTAGCTACAATCAGGCATTTCTGATATGTGTCATAGCGGAGCTGCACATCGGAGTAAAGCCAGCCACTGTAGCAGACCGCTCCCTCACGGAGTTCACTGACACCCCAGTATGGATGATTAAGAAATTTGTTTTGATTGTAATTCTCCTCTACTTTGCCGGAGTAGAGAGCCGCATAGCCGCCGGCTGCTTTTCTGAATTCATCGAATGCAGTCTGTTGTGCCCTGATTGGAGATAGGATACAAAGAGTACATAAGAGAATAATAATGTGTGTTTTTTTCATAGAAAATTATCTTTAAGGAAAGCTATCAAGACAAATATATTACTTTTTTCCGAAGAAGCAAAATATTTATAACCAAAATGTTAGCATTCACTTACCCCAATCACTGAATTCAAAACTCAACTGTTCCCAAACCCCTCCTTTCCCCTCTCCTTCTTCACGAGGATTGGAAACGGAAAGACCAATCAGACGGATAGGGTGATGTTCATAATCCACCTCTTTGAGCAGTTGCTTGGCCAAAGGCAAAATTACATCGAGAGTGATGAGTTCCTGAGATTGGGTAATACTGCGGGTTATCTGAGTGAAATCATGGAACTTTATTTTCAGAGTCAATGTATTTCCCCGGAAGCTTTTATGCTCCAGACGGCTCACCAGTTCAACCGCCGTATGATATAATTCGATAATGACAGAAGAACGCTTGTTGATGTCTTTCTCCAACGTATGTTCGCAGCCGATGGATTTACGAATACGAATCGCCTCCACCGGACGCGTGTCAATCCCCCGGGCGAAATCATAATAGATAGCCCCGACTTTGCCGAACTCACGTGTCAGCATTTCCAGGGAGCGCGCACGTAGCTGTTCGCCGTTGTGTATTCCCAAAGAGTGCATCTTCTTGGCGGTCACGGGTCCTACACCCCAAAATCTTTCGATAGGCAAATGGGCCACAAACTCCAATGCCTGTGCCGGATGAATAGTACACAGCCCATCCGGTTTGCGGTAATCCGAGGCGATTTTGGCAAGAAACTTATTATAGGACACCCCGGCAGAAGCAACCAGATGCAGCCTTTCCCTAACCTTCCGCTTTATCTCCCTCGCAATGTCTACTGCCAAGGAGATACCGGGCTTGTTCTCCGTTACATCCAAGAAAGCCTCATCCAAAGAGATCGGCTCGATAATATCCGTATATTCATGGAATATCTCATGCAACTGCCGTGAAACGGACTTATAGACATCCATCCGCCCCGGCACAAAGATCAGTTGCGGGCAAAGCCGTTTAGCCTTCTGCGACGACATGGCCGAACGTACCCCGAACCGGCGCGCCTCGTAGCTGGCTGCCGCCACCACGCCGCGTTCTTCCGCGTGCCCCACGGCAACCGGCTTGCCCCGCAGTTCAGGATTGTCGCGCTGCTCCACAGAAGCATAGAACGCGTCCATATCTATATGAATAATCTTACGTTCGGTCATCGGTATATGAAACTCTCCCGAGACAAAGATACACTAATTTCTCTTCATCCGAAGCAATCTCCGATACACATAAATAAAAGCCGGTATCAAGAAAGCAACGGCAAATACCCAGGCAGTAGGGTCACCGAAGCAAACAGCCAAAAAGCCAAAGGCAGGGACAGCCAGCAAGCTGACCAGGATACGTGCAATCATCTCCGAAACGCCGGAAAGCATGGCAAGGTTAGTGTATCCCACTCCCTGAATGGTATATCGCAGGATGCAAAGCAGCCCCAGGACGGGGAAGAAAGAAATGGAAATGTGCAGGAACAGTTCCGTGTTTGCCAGGATTTCCAACTCCGACGGTTCTATAAAGAGCAGTGCCATCGTCCGGGCTCCCAACATCAGTATGCAGAAAGTTAATGCACAGTAGACAAGCATCATCAATGCACTTGCTTTCACTCCCAGCCACACGCGTTCCGGCTTACCGGCACCATAATTCTGACCGCTATACGTAGCCATAGCCATACCAAGACTTTCAAGAGGACACAAAAAGAACATCTTGATGCGCATGGCCGCAGTAAATGCAGCTACACAAGCCGTGCCCAATGCATTATTAGCACTTTGCAACATGATGCTGCCGATAGCAGTAATAGAGAACTGCAACCCCATCGGCACACCGATATACATTAATCTCCGCGCCAAAGCACCATTGAATTTCCGTTCGGCAGGCGTCATTCTCAGTATCTCAAAACGACGCATCATATAGATATAGCATAATATGGCCGAAACGCCCTGCGAGAAAACCGTAGCAATGGCAGCTCCCGCCACGCCCCATCCCAGCACCAGGATGCAGAACAAATCGAGCAGGATATTCAGTATCGTTGAAAGCACCAGAAACCAGAACGGCGTCTTGCTGTCGCCCAACGCACGGATAATGCTGGACAGCAGATTATAAAAGAAGGTACAGGGAATGCCGAGGAAAGTGACAAGCAGATAGTAGTAAGCTCCCGTAAAAATAATGTCCGGCGTGCGCATCATACGCAAGATGTCGGCACAAAAGATGCTTGTAATCACAGCTATAACGACTGACATCACCGTTGCCAACTGCAAGCTGACTGATACATAGCGGCGCATCGTACTATAATCCCTCGCCCCGAACTTCTGCGCCACCGGAATGCCGAAACCGCCGCAACAGCCATTGCAAAAACCGAGTATCAGGAAAACAACCGAAGTGCTGGCACCCACGGATGCCAAGGCATTAATGCCTAAGAACTTTCCTACAATAGCCGCATCCACCAAGGAATAAGTCTGTTGCAGAAGATTGCCCAGCAATAAAGGCAGCGCGAAATTGAAAATTAGCGGAAGCGCCTTGCCCTCCGTCATCTCTTTAGATGTTGCCATAAATCGAACCTCCCCAAAATTGAGCACAAAAGTAACAAAAGAAATGATTACAGGGCTTGATAAATATCAAAAGATTCCGTTCTCATTTTGTTCTCTTTCTCTTCTCCTTCGTACCCGATTCGCTTCTTCTTCGCTTCTATAGGGGGAGAAAATGAGCGAACCAGGTACGACTCGGGTACGGACCGGGTACGAAGGAGGTACGAAGCGGATAATTTTGTCCTATTTGTCGTTTTTTGGGGAATATTTATTCCCCGGTGGGGAACTTTGCAACCAAGTTGCAGCCACCATCCGCTACCTTTGTATCAGAAATTAAAAGACGGAGGAAATGGTATGAGCTGTAAATGCTGCGGTGCACACGAACAGGCACCTATCGAACATATAGAAAAGAAAAACAACCTGTTGAAAGGTTACTGGAGAATCCTGCTTTCGGCACTACTGCTTTTCGGAGGAATAGCCATGAATGCAATGGACATCGCCTTTTTCCGGGAGAAGTATGTAGCCCTCGCCTGGTACGTGCTCGCCTATCTGCCGGTAGGCCTGCCGGTATTGAAGGAGGCTTGGGAAAGTATCACTCAAAAAGATATTTTCAGTGAATTTACCTTGATGTCCATAGCCACGCTGGGCGCTTTCTATATCGGCGAGTATCCGGAAGGCGTAGCCGTGATGCTGTTTTATTCGCTGGGAGAACTGTTTCAAGATAAGGCAGTAGACAAGGCAAAGCGCAATATCGGTGCGTTGCTGGACGTCAGGCCCGAGACGGCAACGGTTATCAGAGGCGGGGAAGCCATTGTAGGAGATCCCCGCAAGGTAGAAGTAGGCGAAACCATCGAAGTGAAAGCCGGAGAACGGGTACCGCTGGATGGTGTGATGCTGGGTGGGGTTGCCGCTTTCAACACCTCGGCACTGACGGGAGAAAGCGTACCCCGCAATATCAGGAAGGGAGAAGAAGTGCTGGCGGGAATGATTGCAACCGACAAGGTGGTTCGGGTGGAAGTGACCCGGCCTTTTGAAAAGAGTGCCCTGTCGCGCATCCTGGAATTGGTGCAGAACGCAGCGGAACGGAAAGCACCGGCAGAACTCTTTATCAGGAAGTTTGCGCGGGTTTATACCCCGATTGTCACGGGCTTGGCGGTGCTGATTGTACTGCTGCCTTTCTGCTATTCATTGGTAGATGTACAATTCGTGTTCACGTTCAATGATTGGCTGTACAGGGCGTTGGTATTCCTGGTTATCTCCTGCCCGTGCGCGTTGGTGGTCAGCATTCCTTTGGGATATTTCGGAGGAATCGGGGCAGCTTCCCGTATGGGAGTCTTGTTCAAAGGGGGAAATTATCTGGATGCCGTCACGCAAATCAACACCGTGGTGTTCGACAAGACGGGCACACTGACAAAAGGAACCTTCGAGGTGCAGTCTTGCCACACGCAGCCGGGCATATCCGAAGAGAGGCTGATACAACTGGCGGCCTCGGCAGAGCGAAATAGTACGCACCCCATAGCCAAAGCAATTGTGAACTATGCCGGGCAGCGGAATATAGAACTGATACCCACGGCAGAAGTCACGGAAATAGCCGGACACGGGCTGGAAACAATCATTGACGGTACACGCGTCTTGGCAGGAAACACGCGCTTGCTTTCCAAGTATCAGATAGCATACCCGGAAGAACTGCTTTCCATCCCCGACACGATTGTGGTCTGTGCCGTGGGAACAGAATACGCCGGCTACTTGTTATTATCAGATACGCTGAAAGAGGATGCTTTCAAGGCCATCGAAGAGCTGAAAGCCTTAAATATCACAAATATTCAGATATTATCGGGCGATAAGCAAGCCATTGTCACTAACTTTGCAAAAAAGTTGGGTATCACGCAAGCATACGGCGATTTGTTGCCCGACGGCAAAGTGAAGCACATAGAAGAGTTACGCCGGGATGCCGAAAACCAAATAGCCTTTGTGGGCGACGGTATCAATGATGCCCCGGTACTTGCCCTCAGCAACGTAGGCATAGCTATGGGCGGACTGGGCAGCGATGCCGCCATCGAAACCGCCGACATCGTGATACAGACCGACCAGCCGTCCAAAGTAGCCACCGCCATCCGTGCAGGCAGGCAGACGCGACGGATTATCTGGCA
>JAUUPT010000055.1 GCA_030843315.1 Bacteroidaceae bacterium
GTTCCGCCACGAGTTTTTCGAGTTCGGACATTACATCCCTGTCTAATTGTTCATTGGTTCGTCTGTTTCGAGTTTTTTTCTCTTCCTGCTTCATTCTTATATCGTATTTATACCGGCTATATCCGCTTTTCTATAGATGGTTTTGTTGCAAATATAGTTTTTTTACACTTTACAAGCAATATATTGGTGATAAAGATAACGCCAATGGTGGCTTATTATTGGTATAATGATATGGAACTTCATATTATCCGATTGCGCTTTAATAAAATGAATCAGTAATTTTATTTATTCCAGTATGGGGAAATGCCACAACGGTCCGTTTCCGTGCCCGATGCTCAGCTCACTGCCGTGGCGGATGGCTGTGCTGATGTAATCCTTGGCGTGGCGGACAGCTTCATCGAGGCTATGGTCATAAGCCAGAAAGGTGGCGATGGCAGAAGAAAGGGTGCAGCCGGTGCCGTGCAGGTTGGGGCTTTCTATCTTGGGAGAGGTATAGAACTGACAAGCTGCTGATGGATAAGTGCAGAGAACATCGCACATTTCGTTGCCTTGCAAATGTCCGCCTTTTATAAGGATGGAGGTGTGGTATAGGCGGGAAAGGGTTTGGGCGGCTTGCTCCATCTCTGCGGTGGTGGAGATGCTTTGCCCGGTGAGCAGGGAGGCTTCGCTGAGGTTTGGGGTGATCAATGTGCACAGGGGGAAAAGAGTTTCCTTGATGGTGCGGATGGTTTCTTCCGTCATCAGCCGGCGGCCGCTGGTGGAAATCATGACGGGGTCGTAGACAATAAAATCGGGACGGTACTTTTGCAGGCATTCTGCAATAGCTTGTACAATGGCGGCATCGTGCACCATGCCTATTTTAATGGCAGCAGGTTGCAAGTCGTCCATGACGGATACAATCTGGGCACGGACCACATCGGCAGGAAGTGGGTGGACGGCTTGTACGCCCAGCGTATTCTGCGCAGTGACGGCGGTAATGACAGAGGCGGCATAACCACCCAGGGCGGATATGGTCTTGATGTCGGCCTGGATGCCGGCACCGCCGGAACAGTCGGAACCGGCAATGGAGAGGAGGATGGGAGGAGTCATGGGAATGAATAATTAATAATGAAAAGTTAGAGGGGGGAGACGAGGGCGCGCAGTTGCAGGAAGTGACGGGTGAAATCGGGCTCCTTCCTTTGCCAGATGTCACCTAAGAGGGCAGCGCCGCCGAAGCCGAGGGAGGCTATTTGGGGGAGGTGTTCCTCATTGATACCACCCAGGGCAATGACGCGGGAGTCGATGATGCCGGCCTGCTGTGCTTGCTGAAGGCTTTCGCGGGAGTAGGCGGAGGGGTAACCTTCTTTGGAAATGCTGTTGTAGATGGGGCTGAGAAAGACGTAATCGCAGGAGGGCTTGCGCTCCATCACTTCGCTGAGGTAGTGGCAGGAGCAACTGATGTGTCCCGTGTAACGGGCAGGGGCATGGGGGTTACGTCTATTCAGATGAATCCCTTTCAGGGGGAAAACGGATGCCAGTGCAAAGTGCTCGTGGGTGACAATGCGGGGCAGGTACTCGGCAGGCAAACGGTGGAGCAGGCCGGTTAGTTCTTCGGCGGAAGCACCGGGTTTGCGGAGGTGAAGGAGTTCCAGTCCGGCACGGAAGAGGGAGGCGATGGCTTCGGCTTCTCCTTCGAAGAATTGCGGGGTCGTGATGACAATTAGTTTCATGGTTTCTACTATATATTTATAATGATTTCTGCCTATAAGGACAAGATATACGATTGCATGGTTCGCAGGTCAATCGTCCAGAGTTTTCCGGTCAGTGGCTCGCCGTAGCCGCATATCAGTTTCAGTGTCTCGTTGGCTTGTACGCTGCCTACGATGGCAGGGGTGACGCCGATGACTGAATGGTCGGGGGCAGGCATATTTAAGGTGGCCGTTTCGTCGGGATAGAGGTCGCGATAGGTCTTGGGATGGTGGCCGCAACAGAACACGGAGACTTGGCCTTCGAAGCCCTGGATGGCGCCGTAGACATAAGGTTTGTGCAAGGCGGCGCAGGCATCACTGAGCAGATAGCGGGTGGCGAAGTTATCGCAACCGTCGACGATGATGTCGTATTCCTTTATGACTTCGCAGATGTTTTCATGTTCGAGCCGAAAGGGGTAGGCACGGACTTCTATCCCGCTGTTCAAGGCGTGCAGCCTGCGGGCGGCACAGTGCACTTTGAGCTGGCCTACTTCGGATTCGGTGTATAGCACCTGGCGTTGCAGGTTGCTGATGCTGACGGTATCATCATCCACAAGCCCCAGTGTGCCCACGCCGGCGCCGGCAAGGTAGAGGGCGATAGGTGAGCCGAGGCCGCCTACGCCGCCTATCAATACCTTGGCATCGCGCAACTTCTGTTGTCCGCCTTCACCTATTTCGGGCAGGGAGAGTTGACGGGTGTATCGGTTCATTGCTTATAGCATTTCATATCAAAACTCGCATCCCAATCCTTCCACACCGGTTCGCGCCCCAGGCGCTTCAGCGCAGCATCTACTTCCACTGCCTTGCGCTCGTCGCTCACATGGAACTGTTCCAGCGTTTGCGGATAGCTGTAATATCCGCCCGGTTCGGTCTTGCTCTCGGCACTCATGGTGGTGACGCCGAGTGTGGCCATGTGGTCGCGTATGGCGGCAGGTTCGCGGGTGGAGTAGGAGATATCGACATCGTGGTCGAAGATGCGCATGGCGAAGGTAACTTGCGCCAGCTCGCGGTCGCTCATGACGACGTTGGGCTGGAAGCCGCCGTTCTCCGAGGGGCGCATACGGGGGAAGTTGACGCTGTACTTGGTCTTCCAGTAATGCTTCTGCAGGTGGCGCAGGTGGTAGGCCATCATGGTGACGTCCGTCCGCCATTCCTTCTCCAAGCCGATGAGCACACCCATGCCGATGGAGTGGACGCCTGCCTGCCCCATGCGGTCGAAGCCGTTGACGCGCCACTCGAATTTGGACTTCATGCCGCGGGGGTGGTAGATGTTGTAATTCGCCTTGTGGTAGGTTTCTTGGAAGCAGATGACGCCGTTCATGCCATGCTCTTTCAGTTCGGCATATTCCTCGGTCTTGAGGGGCATGACTTCAATCTTCAGGTTGCTGAAGTAGGGCTTTGCCAGGTCGAGGGCACGGGCGATGTAGGGAACGCCGGCTTTGGCTGGATTCTCTCCCGTCACCAGTAGCAGGTTCTCGAAGGGGGCGAGGCGCTTGATAGCTTTGTACTCGTTTACGATTTCTTCTTCCGTAAGGATGGTGCGCGGCATGGGGTTGCTGATGTGGAAACCACAGTACACGCAGGAGTTGGTACAGGAATTGGTGATGTAGAGGGGCACAAACATAGAGATAGTCTTGCCGAAACGTTCTTCGGTGTACTTCTTGCTCAGTCGTGCCATCGTCTCCAGGTAGGGGGCGGCGGCAGGGGAGATGAGCGCCATGAAGTCTTCTACATCGCAATGCTCGCGGGAGAGGGCACGGCGCACGTCGGCATCGGTCTTGGCGTAGATGCGTTCGGTGGTGGCTTCCCAGGATATTTGTTCTAATTCGTCTGAAAACATATAGTTCAATTTTAACCCCCCGGGCCCCCTGAAGGGGGAGGGGGATACTTTGTTAATAACTTGAATAGCAAACTATTCTCCTTCCCCTTTAGGGGAACGAGGGGTGAGACTTCTTGATAGCTTCATTGCACAGAAGTTAGGTCCGCACATGGTGCAATACTCTCCGTCGGTGTGATGCCCGGCACGGAAGTAGCTCAAGGCGCGTTCGGGGTCGAGCGAGAGGTCGAACTGGTCTTTCCAGCGGAACTCGTAGCGGGCTTTGCTCAGGGCATTGTCGCGTACCTGCGCACCGGGATGGCCTTTGGCGAGGTCGGCGGCATGGGCGGCTATCTTGTAGGTGATGACGCCTACGCGCACGTCTTCCTTGTCCGGCAGGCCGAGATGCTCCTTGGGGGTGACGTAGCAGAGCATTGCCGTGCCCAGCCAGCCGATCTGTGCCGCACCGATGGCGGAAGTGATGTGGTCGTAGCCCGGTGCAATGTCCGTCACCAGCGGGCCGAGGGTATAGAAGGGGGCATCGTGGCATTTCTCGATCTGCCGCTCCATGTTCTCCCTGATCTTGTGCATGGGCACGTGACCGGGGCCTTCGATGAAAGCCTGCACATTCTTGTCCCAGGCACGCAGCACAAGCTCGCCCATCGTGTCAAGCTCGGCAAACTGGGCACGGTCGTTGGCATCGTGCGTAGAGCCGGGACGCAGGCCGTCGCCCAGAGAAACGGCAACGTCGTATTGTGCCAGCAGGTCGCAGATGTCATCGAAGTGTTCGTAGAGGAAGCTCTCACAATCGTGCACCAGGCACCACTTGCTCATGATGCTGCCGCCACGGCTTACGATGCCGCACAGACGGTCGTCCGCCAGGTGCACGTTGTGCCGACGGATGCCGGCATGGATGGTGAAGTAGTCCACACCCTGCTCGCATTGCTCTATCAGCGTATCGCGGTAGATTTCCCAAGTGAGGTCTTCCACTTTTCCGTTCACCTTCTCCAGTGCCTGGTAGATGGGGACGGTGCCTACGGGGACGGGGCAGTTGCGGATAATCCATTCGCGCGTCTCGTGGATGTTCTCGCCGGTAGAAAGGTCCATCAATGTGTCGCCGCCCCATTTGCAACTCCACAATGCTTTTTCCACTTCTTCGTCGATGCTGGAAGTGGTGGCGGAGTTGCCGATGTTGGTGTTGATCTTCACGAGGAAGTTACGGCCGATAATCATCGGTTCCGCTTCGGGATGGTTGATGTTGGCGGGCAGCACAGCACGGCCGGCGGCTATCTCCTGACGGACAAACTCGGGGGTGATGTGCGTGTCGATGCCCAGTTCGGCGCAGTTCATGTTTTCGCGGATGGAGACGTACTCCATTTCGGGGGTGATGATGCCTTGCTTGGCGTAGGCCATTTGGGTAATCGGCTTTCCATGCTTAGCCCGATAAGGCAAGGTGATGTGCTCGAAGCGCAACGCATCGAGAGAGCGGTCGTCGCGGCGCATACGCCCGTATTCGGAGGTGATTTCCGGCAGTTGCTCCACGTCGCCGCGGCGTAGTATCCACGGTTCGCGCAGGCGGGGGAGACCTTTCTTTAGGTCTACTTCGATGTCCGGGTCGCTGAATGCGCCGCTGGTGTCGTAGATGTAAACTTCCGGGTTGGGAGTGATTACTTTCTCACCATCGATGAAGTTGGTGCTGGGCACTTGCTCTACTTTGCGCATAGCTACGCGCAGTTCGGGGTATAGTGTCCCCGGCAGATATACTTTCTGGGAACGGGGGAATTTTATCTTTTGATTCATTGCGTAAAGTTTTTACAAAAAAGGAGACTGACAGATAGAGCCGTATACTTAGGGTATCTCAGTCGTATACTTAGGGTACCTCAGTCGTATACTTAGCCTATCTCAGTCGTATACTTAGACTACCTACACTTAAGTATACTGATAATCAGTCAATTACAAAAGCGAAATAGAATGGTTATAAATCGTTATAAAATCGACTTTCAGTTTCTCTTTTATTCATTGAGAAACGCCGTCAGCGGAGAACTGGCTTCTGCCACAAAACTATCGGCCTGCATACCCAAACCGGCTTCGTAAGCCATACGCCCTGCCTCTACCGCCTGCTTGAAGGCCACAGCCATAGCTACGGGATCTCCGGCTACGGCTATTGCCGTATTTACCAGGCAGGCACTCGCACCCATCTCCATTGCCTCTGCCGCATGGCTGGGAGCACCGATGCCGGCATCTACCACTACGGGGATATTGGCTTGCTCGATGATAATACGCAGGAAGTCGCGGGTTTGCAAACCCTTGTTTGTGCCGATAGGAGCGCCCAGCGGCATCACGGTGGCGGCGCCGGCTTCTTCGAGGCGCTTGCACAGCGTAGGGTCGGCCTGGCAGTAGGGTAGTACGATGAAGCCCAGTTTCACAAGTTCTTCGGTGGCTTTCAGCGTCTCCACAGAGTCGGGCAGCAGGTAACGGGGATCAGGGTGAATCTCCAGTTTCAGCCAGTTGGTGCCGAATGCTTCGCGCGCCATCTGTGCGGCAAAGACGGCTTCTTCGGCATTGCGCACGCCTGAGGTATTGGGCAGGAGTTGGATATGCGGATGGCGGATGTGCCGGAGCATATCATCTTCCTTGTTATCCAGTTCGATGCGTTTCATGGCTACGGTTACCATCTCCGTGCCGGATGCCAGGATGGATTGCTCCATGGCGTCGTTGGAATTGAATTTTCCCGTTCCCAGGAACAGGCGGGAGTTGAATTCACGTCCCGCAATGACTAATTTTTCCATATCTATTCTCTTATTTTATTTGATTTATGATTCTTCGCATCTCGTCCACCGGGTTCTCCGCCCGCAGCACTGTACCGGAGAGGGCTATGCCGCTGACGCCTGTCTGCATGATTCCGGGGATATCTTCTACCGTTATTCCTCCGATGGCAACAATCGGGAGGCGTATATCCGCCTCCTGCATCTGCCGGACGATACGCCCGTAGCCTTCCAGCCCCAGTATCGGACTGAGATTCTTCTTTGTGGTGGTATAGCGGAAAGGGCCGCAACCGATGTAGTCGGCACCTGCCTCGTAGTGCATCAGCACATCTTGGAAAGTGTTGGCTGTACCGCCTATCAGATAATCCTTGCCAAGCAGACGGCGGGCGTCGGCTACGGGCATATCCGTCTTGCCCAGATGCACTCCGTCGGCATGCATTCGTTGCACAAGCTCCACGTGGTCGTCGATGATGAAAGTAGCCTGATATTGACGGCAGAGCGCTTGCACTTCCAGTGCTACGGGTTCTATGTCTGCCACGGGTGTGTCCTTCATCCGCAGTTGAATCCAGCGGCAACCGCCTTCGAGCGCCATACGTGCGGAGTCCGGATAGGAATACCGGTCCGTATAATGGGTAATGAATTGAATTTCTGCCATGTCCTATCCTCCGCACGCCGCTTTAATGATGACGATAGACATCCCTGGGGACAAGGCATAATCGCCCCACGCAGCGCGGGGAATCATCTTGTTGTCCACGGCAATGGCAGCGCCTACGGGCGGCAGGGACAATTCTTCGGCAAGTTGTAAAAGGGTGGTAGAGTAGGTTTCCACTTCTTTGTTGTTGACTGATACTTTCATCTTTCTGTTTATTTGGTAAATAAAACAATGGAAGTAAATACAAAGAAGCGCCGTTGCGGCAAACTCAGTGAAGAAAACAATATCCAATTCCTACGGCAGTACTAACTGCATCAGGTTCGAGGGTATAATCTCAGCCCGTGGTGGGCACCCCTTTGTCTTTACAGCGACAAAGGTAAGGGAAAATAAGAAATAACAAACAGATGAATGCGTTTTTATTTTGCAGGGCTACTATTTGTAATATAAATAAGGAGGGCGGGGGATGAAAAAAGAGTAACCAACTCCCGAAGGAACTGGTTACTCATTATATAATATCTTACTGTAAAAACTTATGCAATGCCGTGAGCAGATACTTCCGCCGGTGCAATCTTCTTGACCAAGCCTTGCAGCACTGCGCCGGGGCCACATTCGGTAAAGTCGGTAGCACCATCGGCAACCATGTTCTTCACGGTCTGAGTCCAACGTACGGAAGCCGTCAGCTGGGCAACGAGGTTCTTCTTAATCTCTGCCGGATCGGTGTGGGGCAGTGCGTCTACATTCTGGTAAACCGGACACTTGGGAGCGTGGATTGCAGTAGCGTTGATAGCAGCTTCGAGCTCTACCTTAGCAGGGTTCATCAGCGGAGAGTGGAATGCACCGCCCACCTTCAACGGGAGGGCACGCTTGGCTCCGGCAGCCTTCATCAGTTCGCAAGCCTTGTTGATGCCTTCGATAGAACCGGAAATAACAATCTGTCCCGGGCAGTTATAGTTGGCAGCCACACAAACATCACCTTCAGCGCTTACCTGTGCACAGATTTCCTCTACTTTCTCGTCCGGCAGGGCGATGATGGCAGCCATTGTAGAAGGTTGTGCCTCGCAAGCCTTTTGCATAGCCATGGCACGGGCGTAAACCAGCTTCAAGCCATCTTCAAAGCTCAGTGCACCGGCAGCTACCAATGCGGAGAATTCGCCCAGTGAGTGACCGGCGGTCATTTCGGGTTTAAAGTCATCACCCATGCAGAGTGCAGAGATAACAGAGTGGAGGAATACGGCAGGCTGAGTAACCTTAGTCTGGCGCAGATCCTCGTCCGTACCGCTGAACATAATATCTGTAATGCGATATCCAAGGATATCATTTGCCTTCTCAAAAAGCTCTTTGGCCAAAGCCGAACTCTCGTACAAGTCTTTTCCCATGCCAACGAATTGGGCACCTTGACCCGGAAATACAAATGCTTTCATATTTACTTATTTTTAAATGTTTAAATAAAAGTGGTGCAAAGTTAGAGGTTTTTCTGATATTGACCGCACAAACGTACGTTTTTTGTGCATATAGTTATTGTAAACCATACAATTACTACTGTCTGGCGAGCAGTTGATTTACATATTGTATTCCTTACGATAACACCACGAAATGATATTGTATAATGTATGATATGTATTGATTTGAAAAATAATGCTTTATAACATAGTAAAAAACTTATTTCCATCTATTGCATTTCAGAAAAACCTCTTTATATTTGCAGCGCTTAAACAACAGTATTATGCAAAACATGGGACATAACATGCCATTAGCAAACAATCATATCTCTGTAGACTGCGTCGTAATAGGCTTTGACGGGGAGCAACTGAAAGCTCTGCTGATAAGACGCGCAGGCGAGGAGGAAGGTGAAGTCTTCCACGATATGAAGTTGCCCGGAAGTCTGATTTATATGGACGAAGACCTGGATGAAGCTGCCAAAAGAGTGCTAAACGAATTGACGGGGCTGAAGAATGTGAACCTGATGCAATTCAAAGCATTCGGTTCCAAGAACCGCACAAAAGATCCGAAAGATGTTCATTGGCTGGAACGCGCCATGCAGTCCAGAGTAGAGCGCATCGTGACCATAGCTTATCTTTCGTTGGTAAAAATAGACAGGGCGTTGAATCGCGACCTGGACGATTATCAGGCCAGTTGGGTAGCCTTGCCGGATATAAAGGCTTTGGCATTCGACCATAACCTCATTATAAAGGAGGCTATGACTTATGTTCGCCAATATGTAGAGTTCAATCCCTCTTCTTTGTTCGACCTGTTGCCACGCAAGTTCACCGCCGCGCAGTTACGTACCTTGTACGAACTGGTATATGGAAAGCAGTATGACGTGCGCAACTTCCACAAGAAAATCGCTCTGATGGAGTATGTCGTTCCCTTGGAAGAGAAGCAGCAGGGAGTAGCCCATCGGGCAGCACGTTACTATCGTTTCGACAAGAAGATATATAATAAGGTAAGACGGTAGTTCTTGCTTGAGTTTCAACATTTAATTTATCTATATATGTATTTATTAGGTTATGACATCGGAAGCTCGTCCGTTAAAGCGAGTCTGGTAAACGCAGAAAGCGGCAAGTGCGTAGCATCTGCATTCTTTCCGAAGACAGAAGCGGCTATTATCGCCGTAAAACCGGGTTGGGCAGAACAAAACCCCGAAACCTGGTGGGAGAACTTGAAACTGGCAACACAAGCCATAATGGCCGAGTCCGGCACAAATGCAGCTGAAATCAAAGCAATCGGTATCTCTTATCAGATGCACGGATTAGTATGTGTCGACAAGGATCAGAATGTGCTGCGTCCTTCCATCATCTGGTGCGACTCGCGTGCTGTGCCCTACGGACAGAAAGCATTTGAGACACTGGGCGAGGAGAAATGCCTCTCCCATCTGCTGAACTCTCCGGGCAACTTCACAGCATCCAAGCTGGCGTGGATTAAGGAGAATGAACCGGCACTCTACGAAAAGATTTATAAGATAATGCTTCCGGGCGACTACATCGCTATGAAGCTGAGCGGTGATATCTGTACCACGGTATCCGGGCTTTCCGAAGGTATGTTCTGGGACTTCAAGAACAACTGCGTAGCCGACTTCCTGATGGATTACTACGGTTTCGACAGCTCCCTGATTGCCGACATCAAGCCAACCTTCTCCGAGCAAGGCCGTGTGAATGCTGCTGCCGCCAAAGAGTTGGGACTGAAAGAAGGCACCCCGATTACTTACCGTGCCGGCGACCAACCGAACAATGCCCTGTCACTGAATGTATTCAACCCGGGTGAAATTGCCTCTACGGCAGGAACTTCCGGTGTGGTATATGGCGTGAACGGTGCAGTGAACTACGACCCGAAATCACGTGTCAATACCTTTGCCCACGTCAACCATACAGACGAACAGACCCGTTTGGGTGTTCTTCTCTGCATCAACGGTACGGGTATCCTTAATTCCTGGGTGAAACGTACCATCGCCCCCGAAGGCATCTCTTACAACGAAATGAACGTACTCGCCTCACAAGCTCCCATCGGCAGTGCGGGCATCAGCATCCTGCCCTTCGGCAACGGTGCGGAACGCATGCTCGAAAACAAGGAAATCAACTGCTCCATCCGCGGACTGAACTTCAACCTGCACGGCAAGCAGCACATTGTGCGTGCGGCACAAGAGGGCATTGTATTCTCATTCAAATATGGTATAGACATCATGGAAGGTATGGGCATCCCCGTACAGAAGATCCATGCAGGACATGCCAATATGTTCCTCAGTTCCATCTTCCGCGATACGCTGGCAGGTGTTACAGGGGCAGTTATCGAACTCTATGATACGGACGGATCGGTAGGTGCAGCCAAAGGCGCAGGTATCGGTGCAGGTATCTACAAAGACAATAACGAAGCATTCGCAACGCTGGAGAAGCTGGATGTCATCGAGCCCAACCAGGCGAAGCGCCAGGAGTATGCCGATGCGTATGCACGCTGGAAGCATCGTTTGGAGAAGTCAATGGCACGGTAATGTGCTAATGTGCTAATATGCCAATATGCTAATGAGCCTGCGGCATATCAGCATTGATATAAGAAGTATATTTAACACTAATAATTAACCCTGTGAGTAAGGTGCCCTGCCATTAGCACATCGGCACATTACCACATTAACACATTAATCATTATGGCAACAAAAGAGTATTTTCCCGGAATAGGAAAGATTAAATTCGAAGGTAAAGAAAGTATGAACCCGATGGCATTCCGTTACTACGATGCTGAAAAGGTTATCATGGGTAAAAAGATGAAAGACTGGTTGAAGTTCGCTATGGCTTGGTGGCACACTCTCTGTGCAGAAGGCGGCGACCAGTTCGGTGGCGGTACGAAGCAATTCCCCTGGAACGGCGCTGTTGATGCTATTCAGGCAGCTAAGAACAAGATGGATGCCGGTTTCGAATTCATGCAGAAGATGGGTATCGAATACTACTGCTTCCACGATGTAGACCTCTGCAACGAAGCTGATACCATCGAAGAATATGAAGCAAACCTGAAAGCGATCGTAGCATACGCCAAGCAGAAACAAGCCGAAACAGGTATCAAACTGTTGTGGGGTACTGCCAATGTATTCGGCCATGCACGCTACATGAACGGTGCTGCAACCAATCCTGACTTCGACGTAGTGGCCCGCGCTGCCATTCAAATCAAGAATGCTATTGACGCAACTATCGAACTGGGTGGTTCTAACTACGTATTCTGGGGCGGACGCGAAGGTTATATGTCTTTGCTGAACACTGACCAGAAGCGTGAAAAAGACCATCTGGCACAGATGCTGACCATCGCTCGCGACTATGCCCGTGCACGTGGCTTCAAAGGCACCTTCCTGATTGAACCGAAACCGATGGAACCGACCAAGCATCAATATGACGTAGATACCGAAACCGTTATCGGCTTCCTGAAAGCTCACGGCTTGGACAAGGACTTCAAGGTAAACATCGAAGTAAACCACGCCACCCTCGCAGGCCACACCTTCGAACACGAACTGGCTGTAGCCGTTGACAACGGTATGCTGGGCTCTATCGACGCCAACCGCGGTGACTACCAGAACGGCTGGGATACCGACCAATTCCCCATCGACAACTACGAACTGATTCAGGCTATGATGCAGATCATCCGCAACGACGGTTTGGGCAATGGCGGTACTAACTTCGACGCTAAGACTCGTCGTAACTCTACTGACCTGGAAGATATCTTCATCGCTCACATCGCAGGTATGGACGTGATGGCACGTGCATTGGAAAGCGCAGCCAAACTGCTGGAAGAATCTCCTTACAAGAAGATGTTGGCCGACCGTTACGCTTCATTCGATGCCGGCAAGGGTAAAGAATTCGAAGAAGGCAAGCTGACTTTGGAAGACGTTGTGGCTTATGCAAAGGCTAACGGCGAACCGAAACAAACCAGTGGCAAGCAAGAATTGTATGAGGCAATCGTAAATATGTATTGCTAATATAGAAAAGGTGGTAGGGTGATAAAGCAATCACCTTACCACTTTTATTAATCCTCCTAATCTTATATTATCATGAATTATACAGAAAAAGGTAGCAAAGCATACCTCTTCTCTATCGTGCTTGTAGCCGTTATCGGTGGCTTGCTGTTCGGTTACGACACAGCGGTGATTTCCGGTGCGGAGAAAGGGCTCCAGGCATTCTTTATGGGAGCCGACTTTCAATATACGGACACGATACATGGCATCACCTCATCCAGCGCATTGATTGGCTGTATCCTGGGTAGTGCCTTGTCGGGTTTCTTTGCATCCACTCTCGGTCGTAAAAGATCTCTCTTCGTTGCCGGTATCCTGTTCTTCCTGTCGGCATTAGGGTCATACAACCCTGAATTCCTGTTCTTCAATTCAGGAACTCCTTCTTTCTCTTTGTTGGTAGCATTCAACCTTTACCGCGTATTGGGTGGTATCGGTGTAGGTCTGGCATCGGCCATCTGTCCGATGTACATTGCCGAGATTGCGCCAAGTAACATCCGCGGAACACTGGTTTCGTGGAATCAATTTGCTATTATCTTCGGTCAGTTGGTAGTATACTTTGTGAACTTCCTTATCCTGGGCAGCCATGTAAATCCGGTTATCGACCTGGTGAATGGTGTGAATCAGATTGTGAATCCGGATGCTGCGGCATGGACTATCGCAACCGGTTGGCGCTTGATGTTTGCCAGTGAGGCTGTACCTGCGGGTATATTCACATTGCTGGTACTGTTTGTACCCGAAACGCCGCGTTACCTCGCCCTGTGTGGCAAGGACGAGAAGGCATTGAGCGTATTGAGCCGCATCAACGGTCTGGCTCAGGCCAAGGTCATCTTGTCCGAAATCAAGGCAACGGCCGAAGAAAAGACAGAAAAGCTCTTCACCTACGGATGGATGGTTATCTTCATCGGTATCATGTTGAGCGTGTTCCAGCAGGCTGTCGGCATCAATGCTGTGCTTTACTTCGCTCCCCGTATATTCGAGACGATGGGCATGGGCAATCCGATGGTTCAGACGGTGCTTATGGGCGTCATCAATATTCTGTTCACCTTGTTGGCAGTGTTCACTGTTGAGAAGTGGGGACGCAAGCCGTTGCTTATTTCCGGTTCTATCGGTATGGCGATAGGCGCATTCGGGGTGGCTCTTTGCAATATAATAGGTGGCCTTCCTCCTATGTTCTCAGTTATCAGCATCATGGTATACAGTGCATCGTTCATGTTCAGCTGGGGACCGATCTGCTGGGTACTGATTGCCGAAATCTTCCCGAATACCATTCGTGGTACGGCGGTGGCCATTGCGGTGGCATTCCAATGGATATTCAACTTCATCGTTTCGTCTACCTTCCTGCCGATGTACAATATGCGACTCGGGGAGATGGGAGACAAGTTCGGCCACATGTTTGCTTATGCCCTCTATGGCATTATCTGTGTGGTGGCGGCTATCTTCGTTTGGAAACTCGTTCCCGAGACGAAGGGCAAGACGCTGGAGGATATGAGTAAGCTCTGGAAAAAGAAGAAATAAGAATTCTCTATTAAATAAGAAAGGTGTAGCCGAGGAAACGTCGACTACACCTTTTTCTTTTTAAGGAGACAGGGTTATTTCAGAATATCCTTTACCCGTTCAAACTTCCCGTCCGTCTTTTCCGGCACTATTTGCAGGAGGTAGGCAAGGAGGGGATAGATGTCTACATTGACAAAAACCTGGGAAGTATATCCTTTCTTGAAGTCCGGCCCGATGGCGCGGAAGATGACTTGCATCTCGGGGCTTTGCGGAAAATAGCCGTGGGCGCCTTTGTTATTGCGTGCCACGTCGGTGAACTGCCATCCCAGTTCGGGAGCTACCACGATATCGCCGATACGGTGGCTGCTGCCGTAGTTCAACTCTGCGGGAATATCTTCCTTCTTCCATACGTGGATGTGAGACACATCTTTCAAGGCATTATAAATGGAATCCCTGCAGCCGGCTTTGGAAAAGATGGAGGTCGGCGTACGGCCATCCACTACTTCGCACCATTCGGGCTTCAGATACTTGTTCATATCCACCACGCGCTCCTCGCTGATTTCGGCCATGCCGTGGTCGGATGTTACAATCAAGTTAATATTTTCGCTGAAGGGAAGGCTCTCTATCCGGGCACGCAGCACGCCCATCAGGCTGTCCATGTGCTGAACCACGGCAGCCGTCCCTTTGCTGACCGGACCGTTGCGGTGTCCGCTTCCATCGGGCTCTTCAAAGTAGAGCATGATGAGCCTGGGACGTTCTTCTTCGGGTTTCTGCAACCAGGTGAGGGCACTGTCTATGCGCTGCTCGAAGGTGAGGAAAGGCTTTGCACCCCACATGCGGTAATGCGTAGGGTAAGTGCCTTTGATAGCGATATCGGAGCCCACCCAGTACATATTGGCAGTCTTCAGGCCTTGCTTCTGGGCTGTCACCCAGATGGGTTCGCCCAGGTAGAAGTCGGGGGTGTAGCGGCTGGCAGAGTCACCCATCGAGTATTGGCGATGGTTATCCGCATCCCAGAAGGTGTTGTTGATGATGCCGTTGTGGTCGGGCACCAATCCCGTGGCAATGGTGTAATGGTTCGGGAAGGTGGAAGCGGGGAAAGAGGGCAGCATCACCGCTTTTACGCCATCCTGTGCCATCCGGTCCAGGTTGGGAGTTTGATACATCGTGGGGTAATCCCAGCGGAAGCCATCGAGGGAGACGATGACAGTGTAATGCAGGTCAGGTGTTTGGGCATTCAGCGAAATAAGGAAAAACAGAAGGCCGAATGCGGTCATAATAAGTTTACGCATACTATAATTGTGTTAGAGTTCAGCAGATGGAATCTGCCGGCAAAGGTATTGTTTTCTTCTCAAAGCAAGAACATTCCGGGACGTATTTTTCCTCTCTTCAAACCGCATCATCCGTTGGGGCAAAACAGATGGTCTGTCAGGGTCAAACAGATGGTCTGTTTGGGGTAAACGCATGGTCTGTTTTAGGCAAACAGACCGTCTGTTTCGGAACAATGGATTCTATCGAAGAAAAACTCTCTGTGGTGAAGATAATGTGTAAATATAAACTGTACCTTTGCACCGTCTTAATCAAGAATAGCAAGGATATTATGGACTCAATGAAGATTAATAAAGTGCAGATACGCAATCTGCAAATAGAGGATTACGACCAGCTGTCACAATCATTCACACGCGTTTATTCAGACGGCAGCGACGTATTCTGGACGCACAAGCAGATAGAGAAGCTGATCCGCATCTTCCCCGAGGGGCAGATCGTTACGGTAGTCGACGAAAAGATAGTGGGCTGCGCCTTTTCCATCATTGTAAATTACGACGATGTGAAGAATGACCATACCTACGCGCAGGTCACGGGCAAGGAAACGTTCAATACCCACAACCCGAAAGGCAATATCCTTTATGGCATCGAGGTGTTTATCCATCCCCAATATCGCGGACTGCGCCTGGCGCGGCGTATGTACGAGTATCGCAAGGAGCTTTGCGAGCAACTGAACCTGAAGGCAATCATGTTTGGCGGACGAATCCCCAATTACTATAAGTATGCCGACCAGATACGCCCCAAGGAGTATATCGACAAAGTGAAGCAACGGGAAATCTTCGATCCGGTATTGACGTTCCAGTTGAGCAACGACTTCCATGTGCGCAAGGTGATGCGCAATTATCTTCCCAATGATGATGAATCTAAGCACTACGCCTGTCTGCTGCAATGGGATAATATCTATTACCAGGAGCCTACTGAGGAGTATGTCAGCCCAAAAACCACCATCCGGGTGGGTCTGGTGCAGTGGCAGATGCGTACTTACCAGACGCTGGACGACCTCTTCGAACAGGTAGAGTTCTTTGTAGATGCGGTGTCGGACTATAAGAGCGATTTTGTTCTCTTCCCCGAATACTTCAATGCACCGCTGATGGCTCGTTTCAATAACCAGGGAGAATCGCAGGCCATCCGCGGACTGGCTGCTTATACACAGGAGATAAAGGAACGCTTCGTCAAACTTGCCATCAGCTATAACATCAACATCATCACCGGCAGCATGCCGCTCATCAAGGAGGACGGGTTGCTGTATAATGTAGGATTCCTCTGCCGCCGCGACGGTAGTTCGGAGATGTACGAGAAGCTTCATGTGACGCCCGATGAAATAAAGAGTTGGGGATTGAGCGGCGGCAAGTCCCTGCAAACCTTCGACACCGATTGCGCCAAGATAGGCGTGCTCATCTGCTATGACGTGGAGTTCCCCGAACTGTCGCGCATCATGGCGGACCAGGGGATGCAGATATTGTTCGTGCCTTTCCTAACCGATACGCAGAACGCCTACTCCCGCGTCAAGGTCTGCGCCCATGCCCGTGCCATCGAAAACGAGTGCTTTGTCGTAATAGCCGGAAGCGTAGGCAACCTGCCCCGTGTGCACAATATGGACATCCAGTATGCCCAGTCCGGGGTGTTTACTCCTTGCGACTTCGCCTTTCCCACGGACGGCAAGCGTGCGGAGGCTACGCCGAATACGGAAATGATTCTTGTATCCGATGTTGATCTCGATCTATTGAATGAACTGCATACTTACGGTAGTGTCCGCAATCTGAAAGATCGCAGGAATGATTTGTATGAGGTTAAGATGAAGAAGTAAATAAGGGTTTAGGGGCGTAACGCCCCTAAATTCCATTATTACTCCTTGATATCCCATATCCCGCAACTCCGTTCCAACTCCACCAGCGCTGCATTATAATTGAACAGTGTCTCAATGTATTGCGCCTGCACCTCATTGTACGTGCGCTGTGCATTCAGAATCTCAAGCAGAGACACCTCACCGCGATTATAACTGTATATCTTCCCATCAAGTACCGTCTGCGCCTGTTGCAAGATGCCGCGTTCGTAATGCTTTATCTGCTGCGTCTGCGACTGGAATTGCTGATACGCTTCCATCACTTCACGCTGCACTTGCAGGCACATCTGATTGTATTGCAGCTCTGCCTGACGGGCACGGAATCGGGCTGCATTCACCGAACCCCGGTTCAGAGATGAGAAGTTCAGCGGAATGGCAATGCCTGCACTCACCCCGTTGAATGCAGGGGCAGGGGCTTCTTCATTGTACACCCTCGTATTGTGGCTCCATCCTAAGGAAAGCTCCACGTCAGGGCGCTTCTCGCGCTTGACAAGCGTCAGCTCGCGGCGTGCCACTTCGGTATTCTTCAAAGCTGCCCGCAAGTCAGTGCGACGCTCTATGGCGGACTGTATCAGGTCGCCCAGTACAAACACCTGCTCCGGCTGCTTCAATTCCTCTACCGGATGGAAGAGGGTATCGGTCACGGCTGTCCCTATATACGGGGAGAGTTGCGTATAGGCTTGCTGCAATTCCGTGTGTGCCTGCAACAGGTCGTTGTACATGATGTCCGCTTCCAGCTTGCTCTGAACGGCTTCCACTTCCATAATCTTGCCCGAGGCAAGCCGGATGCTGTCACTCTTGGCAAGGTCGGACATATTGCTCCAGGCACTCTTCTTGATGTCGTAAAGCTGCTTCTGCTTTATCACTTCCAGGTAGGTGAGGGTGGCGTCCGCCTGCAGGTTACGGAAATAGTCGTCCAGCACCACTTCCGCCAGTTCGCTTTGGCTGCGTGCCAGCTTGATGCCTGCACCGCGTCTGCCCAGTGTGATGTTCTGCGACAGGCCCAGTTCATAGCTCTGTCCCATCTGCAACGTATGGTCCTCGTTGTTGGAGTACGTGAAGGAGAGCGACGGATTGTCGAACACTCGGGCAGCAATTACATCCGCCCGGGCGGCACTCACGTTCATCTTCTCGGCAGCATATTCCAGGTTGTCTGTGCTCACCTTGTGCATATACTGCTTATAGGTTATCGGCGCCACCGTCTGTGCCTGCATGGAGCAGGCACCGGCAGCCAGTAATAGTGCAATCTTATATCTTTTCATGTTCCTCAGTCTTATCTTTGTCTTCTATTCTTTTCTCTATCCAGTAGTAGATAGTGGGGAGGATATACAGCGTCACCACCGTGGCAAACAGCAATCCGTACACAATCACCGTGGCAAGCGGGCGTTGCACATCCGAACCGATGCCGGTACTGAGCGATGCCGGCAGCAATCCCAGCACAGCAACCGTAGCCGTCATCAGGATGGGGCGGAAGCGGTGCCTCACACCGGTTATCACCGAGTCGCGCAGGTCGCGGCCACGGCTGCGCAGGTTGTTGATGTGCGAAACCATAATCACCCCGTTCTGTATCGCCACGCCAATCAGCGCGATGAAGCCCACGGCGGATGATACGTTCAGCGTCATTCCCCGCACGTTCAATGCCAGCATACCGCCGAAGAGCGCCAACGGAATGACACACATCAGCAACGCCGCCTGGCGGAACTTGCCGAGCGCTGCAAACAGCAGCACCAGCATAATGCCCAGTGCCAACGGAACAACCACACCCAACCGACTGTAAGCGCGGTGCTGGTTCTCGAACTGTCCCGCCCACTTCAAGTGGACTCCTTCGTGGTCGTACTTCACCTGTGCATCAATCATCCGGTTGGCCTTCTGCAAGAAAGAGGTCAGGTCGATGCCACGCAGATTGATATGAATCGTCAGATGGCGCTTATTCATCTCACGGGAGATGGTGCTGGCGCCGGTGGTCATCTTGATGTCGGCTACCTGGCTCAGAGGTATCTTGGCGCCCGAGCCGGAGGTGAGCATCAGGTTGCCGATGTTCTCCGGTGTATTGCGCGTCTCTTCGCTGAAGCGGCAGATGACGTCGTAGGACTTGCTACCCACGAATATCTGTGAAATGGACTTCCCGCCGATAGCAAGCTCTATCAGGTCCGCCACATCCGAGACGTTCAGTCCGTACTGGGCGATGCGGTCACGGTCGGCCACAATCTGAAGCTGGGGCAGGGGCGGTTCCTGGTCTACGGCTACGTCGGTGGCGCCGGGTATCTGCTTGATGACGTTCACCACCCGGTCGGCAATGTGCCGTGTCTCGGTGATGTCCTCGCCGTAGATCTTCAGGGCAAGGTCACTGTGAGCACCGGCTATCTGGTCCATTACCATGTCGATGATGGGCTGGGAGAATCCGACGGAGTAACCCGGCATCCGGGCGAGCGAGTCGTTCATGGCTTCTATCAGGCGGGCTTTGTTTCGCCCGGTGGTCCAGGTGTTGTAGGGCTTCAGGCCTACGCCGCACTCTATGTGGGAGAGGGAGAAGGCTTCGGCGCCTTCATCGTCGCGTCCCACCTGCGTCATGACGTACGATACTTCGGGGAATCTGCCTAACATCTGCCTGAGTTCCGCCCCCATCTTCTTGGAACGCTCTATGGAGATGCCCGGCGGCAGCTGTACCTGAATCCAGATGGCACCCTCGTCCAGCGGGGGCAGGAAGTCTTTCCCCACCGTGCAGCTCAGCACGCCTGCCAGCAAAAGGATGCCTGCCAGCACACCTGCTACGGCTTTGGGGCAGTCGATGACACGCACCACCTGGGCGTGATACAAAGCCTGTAGCTTCTCCAGCCAGCGGTTGTGATACGTCTTGCGCGGATTGCGATAGGCCATGTAGGCAAGTCCCGGAATCAGTATCAATGCCACGCACAAGGCACCTATCAGCGCATAGCCCACGGTGTAGGCCATCGGGGTGAACAGTTTCTTTTCTATATGCTCGAAGGCAAACAACGGCAGGTAGGCGGTAATGATGATAAGGGTGGAGAAGAAGATGGGGCGTGCCACTTCCGTTGTACGCCGCAGGATGGAGTCCTCGGTCAGCACCTCATCGGGATGCCGTTCGCGCTTCTTCAGGATGGTTTCCATCATCACGATAGCCCCGTCCACCAGGATGCCGAAGTCGATGGCGCCCAAGGATAGCAGGTTGGCGGGAATGTCCGTGAGGTGCATCAGGATAAAGGCTATGAGCAGGGAGAGGGGGATGGTGAGCGCTACTAACAGGGCGCCGCGCCAGTTGCCTAAGAACAGGATGAGCACGAGCACCACCAGCACCATGCCCATCAGCAGGGTGTGCGAAACGGTGTGCAAGGTCATGTCCACCAGGTTGGTGCGGTCCATAAAGGGATGGACGCGCGTGCCTTTGGGCAGGACTTCGTTGTTCAGCTCGTCAATGGCGGCATGCACGCCTTCGAGCACTTGCGAGGGGTTCTGCCCGCGCAGCATCTGCACGATGCCTTCCACGCCGTCCGAGTAGTTGCGCTTGCCGTCGTAGAAGCCCAGCACGCCTTTACGCTCCAGGTTGCCGTACTTCAGTTTGCCGATGTCATTCAGGTAAACGGGCACTCCGTTCTCGGTCTTGATGACGATGCGTCCCAGGTCTTCCAGGTCTTTCACCAGGCCTATACCACGGATAACGTAACTCAGTTCGCCACGGCTCAGCATACTGCCGCCGGCGTTGACGTTGTTCATTTCCACCTTCTCGGTCACGTCGGCGAGGGAGATGCCGTAGGCTTCCATCTTGTGCGGGTCAAGCTCTATTTGGTATTGGGTGGTGATGCCGCCGTAGTTGCTCACATCCGCTACGCCCGTCACTTGTTTCAGGCGGGGAATGATGACCCACTTGTGCAGGTCGGTAATCTCGCGCAGGTCCAGGTTCTCGCTGTCTATGACGTAGCGGTATATCTCTCCGGTGGGAGAGGTCAGCGGGTTGAGTCCCGGCACGGCGTCATAGGGCAGTTCTACGTCCACCAAGCGTTCTTGCACACGCTGGCGCGCCCAGTAGTCGTCAATGCCGTCGTCGAACACCAGCACAACGGTACTCAGCCCGAAGGTGTTCTTGCTTCGCATCACGTTCAGTCCCGGCATACCGTTCACGGCACGCTCGATGGGAATGGTAATCTGCTGTTCTATTTCCTCGGCTGCCAGTCCGGGCACTTGGGTCACAATCTGCACGGTGGTATCCGCAATGTCGGGATAAGCATCAATGGCAAGCCTTGTCCACGAATAATAGCCCACTGCCGCAATGAAGGCAAACAGTACGAGCATCAGTCCCCGACGATGTATCGCCAGGTAAATAAGTTTCTTCATATGTAGTGCAGTGTTTAATTAGCGTTCAACAAATAGAAGGCACCGTCCGCCACGTATTTGTCTCCCGGCTTCAGCCCGGAGGCGACGATGCTCTTATCGCCGTCGGTGGCAGATGTCTCCACTTTCTGCTTCAGGTATTTGTTGCCACCCAGGGCCAGCAGTACATACGCCTGGTCTTCTTCCTGCAAGATGGCGGCTGTCGGTATCAATATCGTTTCGGCGGCTTCGTCGGTCAGCTTCACAGAGGCGTACATGGCAGGTTTCATCAGTCGCTCCTTATTGTCGCAGGCTATCAGTACTTCCACCGAGCGGGTGTCTTCGTCCAGCAGTTCGTTGATGTGGTAGATGCTGCCGGTAAAGGTGCGGTTGTGCTGTGATACCAGCGATATCTCCACTTGCTTCAGGTCGGAGAGCAACGGCATGTCTTTCTCCTTTACATTGGCGGCTACCCATACTTCGTTTAGGTCGGCAATGACGGCAACGGGGTCGGCGTCTTCTTTCATAAACTGGCCGATAACGATGTCGTTCTTCACCACTTCGCCCACAATGGGGGAGCGTACAATCATGGGCTGGCCCAGCACCAGCTGGTCCGGTTCTATCTGAAACACCTTCAAGGCAGCCAAGGCATTCTCGTAGTCTTTCTTTTTCAGTTCATAGTTCACTTCGGCTTCTTCCACTTCCTTCTGTGCACTTACTTTGTGTGCATACAAGTCCTTTTCGCGGCGCAGGTTCTTGGAGGCAAGCTCCATTTCCTGCTTCGCCTGATAGTATGCCTTGCCGGTTTCAAAGAAGTCGGGCGAACTGATTTCAAACAACGGACTGCCCTTGCCCACCTTCTGTCCCAGGCGGATAAAGGAGCGGGTGACGCGTCCGGCAAAGGGGGATGCAATCTCTGCATAATGATTGGGGATGGCCTTTACCACACCCGATACGGTGAAGGTAGTCTGATGCAGTTCTTGTGTAGCTTCACTTACTTTCAGTTTTTCCGCTATGGGGGATTGGGGAGATACCGTAATCGTGTCTCCCGATACGGAGAAATCTTGTGTCTCCTGTTCTTCTCGCTGACCGGCACATGCATAACACATCATGCCGACCAAGCACAATAAACCTATATGTTTCATTCTCTTGTCGTTATTATGGATAATCTGGTAACTGTTTGATTACAAATGCTGATTATGCACAACGACGGGGAGGAGAGCGCAGATGGAATAAGCGGAAAGACCAGGTAGCAGTCTTTACCTTGTTTTGCGAATAGATGAATCCTAAAAAGAACAGTATAAATGGCACCACCGGCATGTATGAAGCAGACTCCATACAGATCGCATTGAATATGGAGACTGTTTCCAAGGCAGTCTCGCTGTGCGAATGGTGTACTCCGGGAAAGAAGGGATGCGAGTGGGTGACGAGATAGTCGTCCACGATATGCGTATGGATAAAGGCAGTGTTCCCCACATAGTAATATGCGAATATTACTATCAGGAAATATTTCATACTATTGATAAATAGCCTTTTCACACGCATTGCACCTATTTGGCTGCAAAGGTACTATAAAATTCACTTTATCGTGTTACAATTCTATTTTTTCATCTTCGCTTCCTTAGAAGTTAAATATAAAACCTTATATTTGTTACGATATCTAATTGTAATACTAAATAACACAAGGACTTATGAAGGGATTTTATTTTATAGCATTCAGTAGTATTCTGTTACTATTTTCATCGTGTGCACAGAAAAGTGAAGGGTGGGTTTCGCTGATGGACAAGGACTTGTCGCAATGGCGTATTTACCAGAGTTACGCATTTCCCGAACAGTTCAGCGGGCAACGACCTGTCGATGAAGAGGGTCAGACAATTCCTCCCATCGGCTATGACAAGAACGAACAAAATGTATTCAGCGTTATTGAAGAAGACGGCGTGCCGGTGCTGCACATCACCGGAGAAACCTACGGTTGTGTCTTTACGAAACAAGACTATAAGAACTACCACTTCAGACTGAAAACCCGCTTCGGCACCAAACGCTCTAATCCACGCACCGATAAAGCATTGGATTCCGGCATCCTCTATCATTCGCAAGGCGAAGCTGGTGTAGATTACTGGTACTCATGGATGCGTGCCTTGGAATTCCAGGTGATGGATGGAGGTACCGACGAAGGCGTTTCAGGCGACTTCTGGAGTGTGGCCGGTACATCGGCAGACATCAGAGCCACCAAGACGGACAAAGGCTATTTCTACAATCCCGAAGGAGAACTCCTCACTTTCGGAGCCAATGGTGTTGCCTCGCAATGCCGTGCCGCCGATTATACAAGCCCCACCCACGAATGGACTACCATGGAGCTGATCTGCTATGAAGGCAAAAGCTTATATATAGTAAACGGCAACATAGCCATGGCGCTTGAAAATCTTCGCTATCACAACGAAGGAAAAGACATCCCTCTCACGGAAGGTAAGATACAGCTACAGAGCGAAGGAGGAGAGGTGTATTATAAGGATGCAGAGATTAAGCCGATAAGCGAGATTCCGGCAGAGTATGCGAAATATTTCGATTAACGGTTTACTTTTATCCGATTTGCTTTATTGGACTTCATGCCATTTCTAATTTTAATTCTAAATTTCTATGAGAACGTTGAAGATATTAGGCCTATTGGCCTTCATGATAATGAACTTTTCGTCCTGCCGCTACACGGATGAACCCAAATTTATTATTTATAATTTGGGCTTCAGTTTTCAGGACGCTTCCGGCAATGATTTAGTAAAAGGAATTGGGCTGGAGGAGTGGTCTGGTATGTCAATGGAAAATGCTTTGTGGGGTTCTGTAGACCCCGACTTGTATGTATTGGATATTATCGTTTCTGAACCATGTGATAATTGGGATAATGAAATTTACAATTCTCAGGTTGGTTACAAGCCTGATGTTTATCGTCCCAAATTAGCAATGGAAAGAAATTATAATAGCAATTGCTATTTGACGAATCGTTTTGGTCTCCAAGTAGGCGATTGCCCGGAAGAGAAAAGACTCACTTACAAGTTGAAAAGCCCTTATGTATTTGGTGATGATGCGATACATGAATTTGTTACCTACTGGGATATTCCTAAGATTAAAAAGACACCAGGTACTGAGAATTATGCCAAATGTTATCGCATAGAGTTTGAGGGTAATGAGATAATTCCCCAATCCCCTAAGGATAAAAGCAAGAACTATGTAGCTACTATCATGTTGGATAGCTTGCCAAAGTAAGCTCTACAAAAGAATAAGGCATTAATAATCAGTGTATAATCTGATAATTAATGCCTTTTCTTTGTCGGGGTAGCGGGATTCGAACCCACGACCCCCTGCTCCCAAAGCAGGTGCGCTA
>JAUUPT010000146.1 GCA_030843315.1 Bacteroidaceae bacterium
CTCTTAGCAAAGAGGAGCAGGAACGCTATCAGAATAGCGTAAATGTGTACCGCACGAATCTGTGCGTGCTGGATGCTGCAGAAAAAGAAGGAATAGAGAAAGGGAGAGCAGAAGGAAAAGCGGAAGGAATAGCAGAAGGCATAAAAAAAGGTAAAGAAAAAGAGCGCCTGGACAATGCCCGCAAAATGAAAGAAGCAGGCATAGCTTGTACACTCATTTCGCAAATTACCGGGTTGAGCGCCGAAGAGATTGCTGCCCTTTAAAAGAAGCAAAAAAGGCTGAATTCGGTAAGCAAATGATATTTTATTGTATCTTTGCGCCTAATTATGAGACGAATTGTACTGACATATATATTCTTGTCTGTTGTCGGGATATGGGGAGCAATGGCGCAAAACACCCTGAACCCGATGAATAACCGTGACCAATACGGTAATCAGATTGACCCGAGCACCCGCCCGGACAATCTGGAAGACAGCACCAACACCGAGATTCAAAGCCTTCCGCCCAAGCTCTATATGTGGAAACTGAGCGAGACGCTGGGCAACCGCATTATCATGCCCGTAGATACGGTCAACCTCAACTTCCAGAACACGAATATGGTAGACGGTATGTTCGGACACTACAACTACCTGGGCAACCTGGGTTCGCCACGAATCTCGCGCCTGTTCTTTGAGCGTGGCGACGATGAACCGACCATCTTCATGACGCCCTTTTCCAGCTTCTTCGTCCGTCCCGACGAGGTAAAGTTCACCAACAGTAACATCCCCTACACCAACCTGACCTACTACAAGGCAGGAAATAAAGTGAACGGTGAAGAAAGGTTCAAGTCTTATTTCTCCGTCAACGTGAACAAAGCATTTGCTTTCGGCTTCAACATCGACTACCTCTATGGACGCGGATACTACCAGAATCAATCGACTTCGCACTTCAATGCCGGGCTCTTTGCCAGCTACATAGGCGAGAAGTACCAACTGCAAGCCGTGTACAATAACTTCTTCATGAAGATGAACGAGAACGGCGGTATTGAGGATGACCAATACATCACCCATCCCGAGAATATGTCCGGTGGTAAGAAGGAATATGAATCGACTACAATTCCCGTAAAGTTGGAGCAGGCATCCAACCGGAACAAGGACTTCTACATCTATCTGACACAACGTTATCGGTTGGGCTTCAACCGGAAAACAACTGAATACAAAGAGCGGAAAGGCGCAGTGCAGCAACCTGTGCAGAACGACAGCCTGCCACCTGCACCGATACCTCAGGACACGATTGTAACGGAAGAGTTTGTACCCGTCACCAGCTTTATACACACGCTCAAGGTGGAACGCGCACGGCATGAATTCCGTTCGGGCAGCGAGCCGGAAGGTTTCTTCCCGGAAAAATATTACCTCTACAAGAATCAGAGTAATGACTCCACCACCGCTTTCAGCGTGAAGAACGTATTCGGCGTGGCGTTGCTCGAAGGCTTCAACAAATATGCCAAGGCAGGACTCACGGCTTACATCTCCCATAAGTTCAGCCGCTACGACCTGATGAACGTGGATACGTTGAGTGATATGCGCCGCATGCGCTACGATGAGCAGGAAGTATATCTGGGTGGCGAGCTTGCCAAACGCAAAGGCAAGTTGCTGCACTACAACGTGAACGGCGAAGTGGGACTACTCGATAAAGCCATCGGCCAGTTCCGCGTCAATGCCAATCTGGACCTGAACTTCCATCTGTGGAAAGACACGGTGAACTTCTATGCCCGCGGCTATGTGAGCAATACGCTCCCTTCCTTCTATATGCGCCACTATCACTCCAATCATTACAGTTGGGACAACGACAATATGGACAAGGAATTCCGCACGCGCGTGGAAGGCGAACTGAACATTGCCCGCTGGGGCACCAACCTGCGCGCCGGTGTAGAGAATATCAAGAATTACACCTACTTCAACCAAAGCGCCATGCCCGAACAGAACGGGGGCAATATACAAGTGATGTCCGCCACGCTGACGCAAAACTTCCGCCTCGGCGTGTTCCACCTGGACAACGAAGTGACCTGGCAGAAGTCGAGCAACGAAGCAGTGTTGCCGTTGCCGCAACTCTCGCTTTATCATAACTTCTACATACTGGGCTCGCTCGCCAAGAAGGTGCTGACGGTTCAGTTGGGTGCCGATGTCAGGTATTTCACCAGCTATAACGCGCCTGCTTATGCACCCGGCATTCAGCAGTTCCACCTGCAAGCTGCGGACGATCAGGTGGAAATAGGCGGTTATCCTATCGTGAATGTCTATGCCAATCTGCACTTGAAACGGACACGCATCTTTGCCATGATGTATCACGTCAACGCAGGTATGGGTAAGGCCAATTACTTCCTGGTACCCCACTACCCCATCAATCCGCGCTTATTCAAGATTGGTGTTTCGTGGAACTTCTATGACTAAATGCTTGCGGTATGACGAAAAGCAAACTATTGAGATATGCACTCCTGGGAGTTACTGCAGCCCTTCTTGCCAACTTCTTCTTGCAGAAGAAAGAGAAGCCGCAGGGACATCATC